>NZ_JBHVDD010000045.1:0-68806 GCF_042802995.1 Streptomyces sp. NPDC057438 | reverse complement strand
GGTGGGCTCTTTTTCCACCCCAACACGCCCCCCCCGCCCCCCTGTTTCTCTGTGGCAAGGGCGCGCTGTCACTATGGGCCGATGTTTCACGTGAAACATCGGCGCTTCCGGCTCGCCGGCCGATCTGCCATGCCGAAGCGAGCCATGGCGGCAGCGATCAACCCATAGATCACGGCCACGGTGATCACCAGAGCCGCCGAGCGGCCGTCCGGCGGGAGCATCAGGGCGGCCGCGGCGGCGGCACCGACGAAGGCGACGTTGAACAGGACGTCGTAGAGGGAGAAGATTCGTCCCCGGTAGCCGTCGTCGACGGAGGACTGCACGATCGTGTCCGTGGCGATCTTCGCTCCCTGGGTGACCAGCCCCAGAACGAACGCAGCGATCAGCAGAGGCGCTTTCGCGAAAGGCAGGCTGAGGGGCGGGGTGAGCAGGGCCGCGGCAACGGAGCAGCTGACGATCCAGCGACTCGGCCCCCACTTTCCGGCAGCCCAGGGTGTGATCACCGCTGCGGTGAAGAATCCTGCTCCCGAGATCCCTACGGCCAGTCCGAGGAGAGCCAGGCCCTCCTCGGAGCCGGACGCACCGGGACTGCCGGACGACCAGGCATATCGGCAGAGCATGAGCACCATGACCGTCAGGGCGCCGTAGCAGAAGCGCATCAGCGTCATCGATGCCAGTGCCCAGGCTGCCGTCCGTCGCCCGGGCTCGGCGAGATGCCGCACGCCCGCTGTCAGGCCCCGTGCGGTCCCCGCGAGTGCCGCACGCAGCCGAAGCTGCACCAACTCCGGCTCCGGACCCAGCAGGTCGCGGGCGATACGCAGTGCGGCCAGGGCGGCACACAGGTAAAGGGTCGAGCCGAGAAGTACCACTGCCGCGTCGGATCCCGAGCCCACGAGCCGAACGACGAAGGCGAGTCCGCCACCGGCGGTCGCGGCCAGTGTTCCAGCTGTCGGGGAGAGCGAGTTGGCGACCACCAAGCGGTCGGCGTCCACCACCCGGGGCAACGCGGCGGAGAGCCCCGCCAGCACGAAACGATTGACCGCGGTGACACAGAGAGCGGAGACGTAGAAGAGCCAGTCGGGCACATGGCTGAGGATCAGAACAGCCGTCACGGACGCCAGCAGGGCACGCAGCAGGTTTCCGTACAGCAGTACCTGACGACGCCGCCAGCGATCCAACAGCACGCCAGCGAAGGGGCCGACGAGGGAGTACGGAAGGAGGAGCACCGCCATGGCGGAGGCGATGGCGGCGGCTGACGTCTGTTTCTCGGGAGAGAAGACGACGTACGTGGCGAGCGCGACCTGGAAGGCGCCGTCGGCTCCCTGGGACAGCAGGCGTACGGCCAGCAGACGCCGGAAGGCGCGGAGACGGAGCAGCACACGCAGGTCGCGCACGACGGACATGGGGCCCAGCCTCACCTATGAGGGAGGGCCTCCGGGCGTATGACCCGGAGACCCTCAACAGCACACTACGAACGCTTGGGTCAGCGCTCGACCTCGCCCTTGATGAACTTCTCGACGTTCTCGCGGGCCTCGTCGTCGAAGTACTGCACCGGCGGGGACTTCATGAAGTACGAGGAGGCCGAGAGGATCGGGCCGCCGATGCCGCGGTCCTTGGCGATCTTCGCGGCGCGCAGGGCGTCGATGATGACGCCGGCTGAGTTCGGGGAGTCCCAGACCTCGAGCTTGTACTCCAGGTTCAGCGGGACGTCACCGAAGGCGCGGCCCTCGAGGCGGACGTACGCCCACTTGCGGTCGTCGAGCCAGGCGACATAGTCGGACGGGCCGATGTGGACGTTCTTCTCGCCGAGCTCGCGGTCGGGGATCTGCGAGGTGACGGCCTGGGTCTTGGAGATCTTCTTGGACTCCAGACGCTCACGCTCGAGCATGTTCTTGAAGTCCATGTTGCCGCCGACGTTCAGCTGCATGGTGCGGTCCAGGACAACACCCCGGTCCTCGAACAGCTTCGCCATGACGCGGTGCGTGATGGTGGCGCCCACCTGCGACTTGATGTCGTCGCCGACGATCGGGACGCCAGCCTCGACGAACTTGTCCGCCCACTCCTTGGTACCGGCGATGAAGACCGGCAGGGCGTTGACAAAGGCGACCTTGGCGTCGATGGCGCACTGGGCGTAGAACTTCGCCGCGGCCTCGGAACCGACGGGCAGGTAGCAGACGAGAACGTCGACCTTCTGGTCCTTCAGCACCTGCACCACGTCGACCGGGGCCTCGGCGGACTCCTCGATGGTCTCGCGGTAGTACTTGCCGAGGCCGTCGAGAGTGTGGCCGCGCTGCACCGTCACTCCGGTGGCGGGCACGTCACAGATCTTGATGGTGTTGTTCTCGGAGGCGCCGATGGCGTCCGCGAGGTCGAGACCGACCTTCTTGGCGTCGACATCGAAGGCGGCGACGAACTCCACGTCACGGACGTGGTAGTCGCCGAACTGCACGTGCATGAGACCCGGGACCCTGGACGCCGGGTCGGCGTCCTTGTAGTACTCGACTCCCTGCACCAGCGACGCGGCGCAGTTGCCCACACCGACGACGGCTACGCGAACCGAACCCATTCCGGCTGCTCCCTGTGTGTACGAGTGAGGTCCTGGCAGGGACCTCACGTGGTGGTGTCGCCGGGCGCATCCGGTCCGGGGAGATCCCCGGGCCGGGGCAGGGCGCCCGGCGCTCCCTCTGTGGTGTCGCGAGCGGGCTCTGCGTCGCCGGGACCCTTCAGGTCCCGGCCAGCCCGCTCGCTCTCGATGAGCTCGTTCAGCCAGCGCACTTCGCGCTCCACGGACTCCATCCCGTGGCGCTGGAGCTCGAGCGTGTAGTCGTCGAGGCGTTCTCGGGTGCGCGCCAGCGAGGCCCGCATCTTCTCCAGCCGTTCCTCCAAACGGCTGCGACGGCCCTCCAGGACGCGCATACGCACATCCCGGGAGGTCTGCCCGAAGAACGCGAAGCGAGCAGCGAAATGCTCGTCCTCGTAGGCATCGGGACCCGTCTGCGAGAGCAGCTCCTCGAAGTGCTCCTTACCTTCCGCCGTCAACCGGTAGACGATCTTGGCGCGGCGGCCCGTGAGCGGGACGGCGGCAGCATCTTCCGGGGTACCACCCGGTTCCTCGATCAACCAGCCGTTCGCGACCAGCGTCTTGAGGCAGGGGTACAGCGTCCCGTAGCTGAACGCACGGAACACGCCCAACGACGTGTTGAGTCGTTTGCGCAGCTCGTAGCCGTGCATCGGGGCTTCGCGGAGCAGGCCGAGGACAGCGAACTCGAGGATCCCGGAACGCCGGCTCATCGTCGCCTCCCCTCTCCAGCTGGCCCTGTCGACACGTTTTATGCCGAGCTGATGTATCGACTCGATACATCCAGACGATAGAACGCCCCTACGGATGCGACAAGTGGGGATTCGGTGAACGGGGTCACATCACCGATTAGTAGGAAGCAAGTTGCCTGATTTGGGGTGAAGTTCGGTGCTCAATGGGTTTTGGCGGTGCGTAGTCTGTGCGGCATGCACACCACTGGGAACCGAGTGACGTTTGAGCACGTCGCCGTCCTGGGTGCCGTACGGATGAATGCCAGCACGACCGCATCCGTACTTCGGGGGGACCGGAAACCAGCCGCCGTTTCCAGGCGCGCACGGGTGCGCCTGCCCGAGGAGTAGTCGTTCGATGAGCGAGCACCGTCGCAAACCGCCGCAGCCGCAGGGAGGCGGACGTGCCGCGGCCCGGCGCGGCCAGTCGGCGTCCTCCGGCCGCCGCGCGGCACCGCGGGGCGCCACCGGGTCACTTTCCGAGACCTATGGCTCGGGAGGTGAGGAGACCTCGTACGAGGGCCGTGCCGCCACACGTCGGGCGTCGCTGAGAAGCGCCGACGCCGGCGTCGGCGGGGGACGTCGCAGAGCCGCCGAGCCTGCCGGGCGTGGACCGGGACGCGGCCGCGGGCGCGCGGATCCGCCCGGCAAACAGCGCTTCATCGATTACCCGCGGGCCGGCAAGTACGGGGTGATGCGCTGGATGCCGTCGTGGCGTCAGGTGACCGCGTTGCTCATCGGGTTCTTCGGGAGCCTGGTGGCGGCGGCCGGCATCGGATACGCGGTCGTGGCGGTACCCAACCCGGCCCAGGCCGCGACGGCGCAGAACAACGTCTACTACTGGTCCGATGGCTCGCAGATGGTCGCGACGGGCGGTGAGGTCAACCGCCAGATCATCGCGTACGAGAAGATCCCCAAGGCGATGCGCCATGCCGTCATGTCGGCCGAGAACAAGACGTTCGAGACCGACAGCGGCGTCGACCCGATGGGTATCGCGCGGGCCGTCGTCAACATGGCCAAGGGCGGCCAGACGCAGGGCGGCTCGACCATCACCCAGCAGTACGTGAAGAACGCCATGCTGGACGACCAGTCGCAGACCCTGTCGCGGAAGGTCAAGGAGCTCTTCATCTCGGTCAAGGTGGGAACCTCGGTCGAGAAGGAAGACATCATGCGGGGGTATCTGAACACCGCGTACTACGGCCGCGGTGCGTACGGCATCCAGGCGGCCGCCCGCACGTACTTCGGCAAGGACGCCGAGAAGCTCAATCCGAGCCAGTGCGCATTCCTGGCCGCGGTCCTCAAGGGTGCGACGTACTACGACCCGGCCGGAGCCCCGTCGATCGACCCGGAGGCATCTCCGCAGAACAACCGCAAGCGGGCCACGGACCGCTGGCGCTGGATCCTCAACGAGATGGTCAAGGACAAGCACCTGTCCGCGGCCGAGCGGGCCCAGTACCCCGATTTCCCCAAGATTCAGAGCCCTCGGTCCAACGCCCAGCTGGGCGGTCAGATCGGCTACCTCGTCGACACCGCCAAGGGCTACATCCTCAACAACACGGACATCAACCAGGAGCAGCTGGAGCAGGGCGGCTACGAGATCCACACGACCTTCGACAAGAACAAGGTCAAGGAGCTCGAGAAGGCCGTGGTGAAGGTCCGCAAGGAGAACATCAAGCCCGACCAGCGTCCGCAGACCGACACCCACGTGCAGTTCGGTGGCGCGTCCGTGAATCCGAAGTCGGGTGCCATCGAGGCGATCTACGGTGGTGAGGACGCCACCAAGCACTTCACCAACAACGCCGACGTCACCGGCGCACAGGTCGGTTCCACGTTCAAGACGTACGTGCTCGCGGCAGCGATGACCTGGGGCAAGCGCGATCCCAAGCTCGACGGGGACCAGGCGCAGGACGAGCGCACCATCGTCTCGCCGAAGAGTCTCTACAGCGGCAAGAACAACCTCAAGATCAAGGACTACGACGGGCAGGTCTGGACCAACGAGAAGGGCGAGGAGTGGCTGCAGGCCAACGACGACGACGCGTCGTACGGCAGCGCGCCGAAGTACCAGATCGATCTCCGTGAGGCGATGAGGGTCTCGGCGAACTCGGCCTTCGTGCAGCTGGGTATGGACGTCGGTCTGGATCGGGTGAAGGAGGCTGCCACCGCGGCCGGCCTCAAGGAGAGCAGCCTGACCGGCACCAGCTTCCCCTCCTTCTCGATCGGCATCTCCGACCCCAGTGCGATCCGTATGGCGGGCTCCTACGCGACTTTCGCCGCCAGCGGCAAGCAGAATGACCCTTTCTCCGTGAAAACGGTGGAGCACGAGGGTCTGACCATGTTCGACCACGACGACATCGCCGAGCCCAAGAGGGCATTCACGACGGAGGTCGCGGACAATGTCACCGACGTGCTCAAGACCGTCGTCGACGAGGGAACCGGTACGTCGGCCCGGCTGACCGGTCGTGAGGTGGCCGGCAAGACCGGTACCACCGACGGCAACAAGTCGGCCTGGTTCGTCGGATACACCCCGCAGTTGTCGACCGCCATCAGCATGTATCGCATGGACGACGACGAGTCCAACAAGAACCGGAAGTTCCTGGAGATGTACGGCACGGGTGGTCAGGAGACGATCCACGGTGCCTCGTTCCCGGCCGAGATCTGGCACGACTACATGGAGGACGCCCTCAAGGGCCAGCCGGCTGTGGACTTCCCGGAGCCCGAGCCGATCGGTGTGGTCGTGAACGACGACCCCGACCCGACCCCGTCTCCGACACCGACCCAGTCGGAGGAGGAGGTCCCCGAGCCGAGCCCGACACCGACCGAGAGCGAGCCCGCGCCGTCACCGACACCCAGCGAGATCTGCGACAACCCGTTCGACCCCACCTGTGAGGACCCGGGGGGTACGGACGCGGGCGGCACGGATGTCGGAGGAACCGATGGCGGGGTGACGCCGACGCCGACGGAGTCGGAGGACGATACGAGAGGCAACCAGAACGGGGGAGGACTCTTCGGAGGTCCCAATGGGTAGCTCCACACCCGACAGAATGTGTTTCACGTGAAACAAGGGCCATCGCACCGATCAGGTGCGATGGCCCTTGAGTGGTTCCGGGGTCCGGAGAGCGGGGGGCCGTTTCACGTGAAACAGAGGCGCTGGGCCCACGACCGGATGCGGCGCCCTGGGCGGATTCCCAGACGCGTACGGCAGGATGTGCGGCATGCCCAGTGCAGAGACGACGCGAGTGAGCGTGGACGAGCCGGAGCCCGTACGGCCGACCAAGGAGGATGAGGTCGCCGCGACCGGCAGCGAGCTGATCGGCGGCCCGATCGGGCGGCGAGCGCTGCTCGGCACGTCCTGGTGGACACCGGTACGGGTCGTCGCGCTCGTGGCGATCGGCATGTTCGCGCTGGGCATGGTCCAGAAGCTGCCCTGCTACGACGGTGCCTGGTTCTTCGGGGCCAGCTCCCAGTACACGCACGCCTGTTACTCCGACATCCCGCACCTCTATCAGGGGCGTGGCTTCGCCGACGGACTCGTGCCGTACTTCGACAAGATCCCCGGTGACATGGAGTACCTCGAGTACCCGGTGCTGACGGGGGTGTTCATGGAAGTCGCCGCCTGGCTCACCCCGGGCAGCGGCACCATTCAGGACCAGGAGCAGTGGTACTGGATGGTCAACGCCGGGATGCTGATGGTGTGTGCAGCCGTCATCGCCGTGTGCTGCGCGCGCATCCACCGTCGGCGCCCCTGGGACGGCCTTCTGATGGCGCTGGCGCCCGCCTTCGCGCTGACGGCCACCATCAACTGGGACCTGCTCGCCGTAGCCATGCTGGCCGCCGCCACGCTGATGTGGTCGCGTGGCCGGCCTCTCGCCTTCGGTGTGCTGATCGGGCTCGCCACAGCCGCCAAGTTCTATCCGTTCCTGCTGCTCGGACCACTCTTCGTGCTGTGCTGGCGGGCCGGCAAGTGGCGGGCGTTCGTGACCGCGCTGCTCGGTGCCGTCGGGGCCTGGCTCGCGGTCAATCTGCCGGTGATTCTCCTGGCCCCTGACGGATGGGCGAAGTTCTACCGCTTCAGTCAGGAACGCGGCGTCGACTTCGGCTCCTTCTTCCTGGTCATCTCGCAGCGGCTGAACATTCAGATCACGGCCGAGACGGCGAACGCTTACGCGATGGTCTCGATGGTCCTCGTCTGCGCGGGTATCGCCGTGCTCGCGCTGACCGCACCGCGCCGCCCGCGCTTCGCGCAGCTCGCCTTCCTGATCGTCGCGGCCTTCATCCTGACCAACAAGGTGTACTCACCGCAGTACGTGCTCTGGCTGGTCCCCCTCGCCGCGCTGGCGCGGCCCCGCTGGCGGGACTTCCTCATCTGGCAGGCGTGTGAAGTGGCGTACTTCCTGGGAATCTGGATGTACCTCGCCTACACGACCAGCGGGGACGCCCACAAGGGCCTGCCTGCCGAGGGCTACCATCTCGCGGTCATGGCCCACCTGCTGGGGACGCTGTACCTGTGCGTCATCGTCGTCCGGGACATCTTGATGCCCGATCGGGACCCGGTACGCCGAGCGGGTGACGACGATCCCTCGGGCGGGGTGCTCGACGGCGCGGAGGACGTGCACGTGTACGGCGCGGCCGCCCGTCCTCCGCGGCACGCGATGCACTTCGAGGGACAACCGGTGGACTGGGGCAACCGGGGCCAGGGCGGTAGTTCGCTCTGAGCGAACAGGCGTGGGCAGGCAACGCGGAGGGCCGTACACGAGGTGTCGTGTACGGCCCTCCGCGTGGTGCTGCGGGCGTTTCACTCGGCGATCTGTTCGCCCGCTCTCGGGAGGCAGGGCCCTCAGCGGTCGACCGACCGGTCGAACTGCGTGGTGGTGTGCCGTAGATGGGCCACCAGTTCCTCGCCGACCTTCGGCTCCGGGGCGTCCGACGGGACGAAGAGGATCGACACCTGCATGTGCGGCGGTTCGGCGAACCAGCGCTGCTTGCCGGCCCAGACGAAGGGAGAAAGGTTCCGGTTGACCGTGGCGAGCCCCGCCCGGGCCACACCCTTGGCGCGCGGCATGACGCCGTGCAGCGCCTTCGGCGCCTCCAGACCCACCCCGTGCGACGTACCGCCCGCCACCACCACCAGGAAGCCGTCGGAGGCGGCCTTCTGCTGCCGGTAGCCGAAGCGGTCGCCCTTGGCGACCCTGGTGACGTCCAGCACCGCCCCGCGGTACTCGGTCGCCTCGTGGTCGCCCAGCCACAGCCGCGTACCGATGCGGGCGCGGAAACGCGTCTGCGGGAACTGCTGCTGCAGGCGGATGAGGTCCTCGGACTTGAGGTGGCTCACGAACATGGTGTGCAGCGGCAGACGGGCCGCGCGCAGGCGGTCCATCCAGCCGATGACCTCCTCGACGGCGTCCGAGCCGTCGGTGCGGTCCAGCGGCAGGTGGATGGCGAAGCCCTCCAGGCGCACGTTCTCTATGGCCGCGTGGAGCTGGGGCAGTTCCTGCTCGCTCACTCCGTGCCGCTTCATCGAGGACATGACCTCGATGACGACGCGGGCGCCCACAAGGCCGTACACGCCGTCGACCGACGATACGGAGCGGATGACCCGGTCGGGCAGGGGAACGGGCTCCTCAGCGCGTCTGTAGGGCGTCAGCACCAGCAGGTCGCCGCTGAACCAGTCCTTGATCCGGGCCGCCTCGTACGTGGTGCCGACGGCGAGGATGTCCGACCCGAGGCGGGTGGCCTCTTCCGCCAGCTTCTCGTGACCGAAGCCGTAGCCGTTGCCCTTGCAGACGGGCACGAGTCCCGGGAACTGCTCCTGAACATGCTTGTGGTGTGCCCGCCAGCGCGCGGTGTCGACGTACAGCGTGAGCGCCATGGACGGTCCCGGAACCTTTCTGGTGGCTGCGGTGTATCAGAGGTATGGAAACAAAAACGGGGGCGTCAGCGGCGCGACATGTAGATGTCGAGCGCCTTGTGGAGCAGCTTGTTCAGCGGGAAGTCCCATTCGCCGAGGTACTCGGCGGCCTGTCCGCCCGTACCCACCTTGAACTGGATCAGACCGAACAGGTGATCCGTCTCGTCCAGCGAGTCGGAGATGCCGCGCAGGTCGTAGACGGTCGCGCCGAGAGCGTACGAGTCGCGCAGCATGCGCCACTGCATCGCGTTCGAGGGCCGGACCTCACGTCCGATGTTGTCCGAGGCGCCGTAGGAGTACCAGACGTGTCCACCGACGACCAGCATGGTGGCGGCGGACAGGTTCACGCCGTTGTGGCGGGCGAAGTAGAGCCGCATGCGGTTGGGGTCCTCGGTGTTGAGGGCCGTCCACATGCGCTGGAAGTACGAGAGCGGGCGGGGCCGGAAGCGATCGCGCACGGCCGTGATCTCGTACAGCCGCTGCCACTCCTCCAGGTCCTGGTAACCGCCCTGGACGACTTCGACGCCGGCCTTCTCGGCCTTCTTGATGTTGCGGCGCCACAACTGGTTGAAGTTCTTGTGGACCTCTTCCAGGGAGCGGTTGGCCAGCGGCACCTGGTAGACGTAGCGGGGTTGTACGTCACCGAAGCCGGCCCCGCCGTCCTCGCCCTGCTGCCAGCCCATGCGGCGCAGCTTGTCGGCGACCTCGAAGGCCCGCGGCTCGATGAAGTCGGCCTCGATGTCGCGCAGGCGCTTCACGTCGGGGTTCTGGATACCCGCCTTGATGGAGGTGGCCTCCCAGCGCCGGATGATCACCGGTGGGCCCATCTTCACCGAGAAGGCGCCCTGCTGCTTCAGATGGGCGAGCATCGGTTCCAGCCAGTCGGTCAGGTTCGGCGCGAACCAGTTGATGACCGGGCCCTCGGGCAGGTAGGCGAGGTAGCGCTTGATCTTGGGCAGCTGCCGGTACAGCACCAGGCCGGCGCCGACCATCTCACCCGTCCTGTCGTCGAACCACCCGAGGTTCTCGGAGCGCCACTCTGCCTTGACATCGGCCCAGGCCGGGACCTGCATGTGGCTAGCCGAGGGCAGGCTCTGGATGTATGCCAGATGCTGCTCACGGCTGATCGTCCTCAGGGTCAGGCTCATTCAGGGTGCTCCTCGGGCTGGTGTGTCCCCATGGGTACAGGGGCTCCGGCTCTCGCGCCGAAGCCTACTGCGCCCTGCGGGCGCCTCGAATGGCCGTATGGAACCTGAGGCCCGGCCGGTACGCGGCCGGGACGTGAGGCGGTGTTATTCGGCCGCTTGGTCCGATGTAAGGCGGCGAACAGCGAGGAACACGGCGGCCCGCCGCCCGAGCGGCCGGGTGTGCGAGGTCAGCCGATCACTCCGCCGAAGAGGCCCCCGTGGGCCATGCCGAGGAAGAAGCCGACCGCCGAGGCACCGAGACCCACGATCAGGCCGAAGCGCTCACGGGTCGTCTCCGAGATGAACTGCCCGTACGCGCCGGTCAGAATCCCCACCAGCCCCGTCCAGGAGCTGAGCAGGTGCAGATGGTGGAACATCGCCGTGATGAAGGAGACCGCCCCGAGGACGAGCGTCACGGCCAGCAGGGTGTCCTGCACGGGGTGGGGCTTGTCGTCGGTGGCGAACAGGGAGCCGGCGATGTTGGGTCGCAATGTCTGTGCCATAGGGCACCTCCTGCGGAAGGCGGCGCATCGTAGCGCCATACACACCCGATGTGTACAGATTGACGGCCACCACCCCCCAATTTCAACCGGAAGCGGGGGTGCAGGTAGTCTGTACCGTCTGCACCGGTGTCTGCCCAGACCATGACGGAGTCCCGCACGGGAACTCGATTGTCAGTGGTGGCCGATACCGTTGCGTACGCATCACAACCCTCCTGCCACGGAACGACCGTGGCCGCTGAGTCCGAAGGAGGTGGGTTCCACATGCGTCACTACGAGGTGATGGTCATCCTCGACCCCGATCTGGAGGAGCGCGCTGTCGCCCCCCTGATCGAGAACTTCCTCTCCGTCGTCCGTGAGGGCAACGGAAAGGTCGAGAAGGTCGACACCTGGGGCCGTCGTCGTCTCTCGTACGAGATCAAGAAGAAGCCCGAGGGCATCTACTCGGTCATCGACCTGCAGGCCGAGCCTGCGGTCGTCAAGGAGCTCGACCGCCAGATGAACCTGAACGAGTCGGTCCTCCGGACCAAGGTCCTCCGCCCCGAGACCCACTGAGCTTCCGCTCAGCTGGTCCCGGGATTCGAGTAGCAGCACAAGCAGCCAGCAGCAAACCCGCCGAGAGGTACCCCCATGGCAGGCGAGACCGTCATCACGGTCGTCGGCAATCTTGTCGATGACCCCGAGCTGCGCTTCACCCCTTCCGGTGCGGCGGTCGCGAAGTTCCGTGTCGCGTCCACCCCCCGCACCTTCGACCGTCAGACCAACGAGTGGAAGGACGGCGAGAGCCTGTTCCTGACCTGCTCGGTCTGGCGTCAGGCGGCGGAGAATGTCGCCGAGTCGCTCCAGCGAGGCATGCGCGTCATCGTGCAGGGCCGGCTGAAGCAGCGGTCCTACGAGGACCGTGAGGGCGTCAAGCGCACGGTCTACGAGCTGGACGTCGAGGAAGTCGGCGCCAGCCTGCGCAGTGCCACGGCCAAGGTCACCAAGACCGCCGGCGGTGGCCGCGGTGGCCAGGGTGGTTACGGCGGTGGTGGCGGTAACGGCGGCGGCCAGGGTGGCGGCGGCTGGGGCGGAGGCTCCGGTGGCGGCCAGCAGGGCGGCGGCGCTCCCGCCGACGACCCGTGGGCCAGCGGCGCACCCGCCGGTGGCAACCAGGGCGGCGGTGGCGGCGGCTGGGGCGGCAGCTCCGGCGGCGGTGGCGGCTACTCGGACGAGCCCCCCTTCTAAGGCCTCCCGGGCCGGGTCACCGGCCTTGGAGGACGAGGGCGGGGGCGCACCCCCAAACTTCTTGATCACACAGGAGAAACACCATGGCGAAGCCGCCTGTGCGCAAGCCTAAGAAGAAGGTCTGCGCATTCTGCAAGGACAAGGTCACGTACGTGGACTACAAGGACACGAACATGCTGCGGAAGTTCATTTCCGACCGCGGCAAGATCCGTGCCCGCCGCGTGACCGGCAACTGCACGCAGCACCAGCGTGACGTCGCCACGGCCGTCAAGAACAGCCGTGAGATGGCGCTGCTGCCCTACACGTCCACCGCGCGCTAAGGAAAGGGTGACCGACCAATGAAGATCATCCTTACCCACGAGGTCTCCGGCCTCGGCGCTGCCGGCGACGTCGTCGACGTCAAGGACGGCTACGCTCGCAACTACCTGATCCCGCGGAAGTTCGCGATCCGCTGGACCAAGGGCGGCGAGAAGGACGTCGAGCAGATCCGTCGTGCTCGCAAGATTCACGAGATCCAGACCATCGAGCAGGCCAATCAGGTCAAGGGCCAGCTCGAGGCCGTCAAGGTGCGTCTGGCTGTCCGCTCCGGCGACGCCGGTCGGCTTTTCGGTTCCGTCACCCCCGCCGACATCGCTTCCGCGATCAAGGCTTCCGGTGGCCCCGAGGTCGACAAGCGCCGCATCGAGCTGACCTCTCCGATCAAGACGCTGGGCGCCCACGAGACGTCCGTGCGTCTGCACCCCGAGGTTGCCGCCAAGGTCAACATCGAGGTCATCGCGGCCTAAGGGCCGTCTCGCTCAAGCGACATATGGGGCCGCAGCCTTCACAGGGTGCGGCCCCATACGCTTGCCCGGGCATCTGCTGCGGCCCCGGCGTCAAACGGCCCAGAGTCGACGGCGGAGCGACTGTCCGACGAGAAACAGAGTGAAGCGGGTGATGTTTCACGTGAAACGTCACTGGCTCCTGCCTGCTGTCAGCGCGTCGCCCCCGTGACGATCCAGAGGCCTGAACGGGATCGGAGCCAGAGAGTCAGCATGCGCGTCGCCATCATCAGCGTCATGGCGCCCCAGAGAGCGGTCAGACCCGCGCCGAGGGCGGGGACGAGCAGGGCGGCCGGGATGAACACCGCAAGGGTGAGCAGCATGGCCCGGGCGAGATAAGGCCCGTCGCCCGCGCCCATGAGTACGCCGTCCAACACGAAGACGATCCCGGAGATCGGCTGGGCGAGCGCCACCACGATCAGAGCGGGGAGCGCGGCTTCCTGCACGGTCGGGTCGTCCGTGAACAGCGGAATGAATACGGGCCGGGCAAGAATCACCAGCGACCCGAGCACCGAGCCGGTGGCGATCCCCCACTGCACCATTCGGCGGCAGGCTTCGCGGGCCCCCTGGGCATCGCCCGCCCCGAGGTACCGGCCGATGATGGCCTGTCCGGCGATGGCGATCGCGTCCAGGGCGAAGGCGAGCAGGCTCCAGAGCGAGAGGATGATCTGGTGCGCGGCGATGTCCTCGTCCCCGAGCCGGGCGGCCACCGCAGTGGCGATCATAAGGACAGCGCGGAGGGAGAGCGTGCGGACCAGCAAGGGCACCCCAGCCTGAGCCGAGGCGCGTATCCCGTCGCCGTCCGGCCGCAGAGAGGCGCCATGTCTGCGGGCACCGCGGATCACGACCCAGAGGTAGGCGACCGCCATGCCGAGTTGGGCGATGACCGTTCCCCAGGCTGATCCGGCGATGCCGAGATCGGCGCCGTAGACAAGGAACGCGTTCAGCGCGCCGTTGGCCACGAAGCCCGCAACGGCGACGTACAGAGGAGTCTTTGTGTCCTGGAGCCCGCGCAGCACACCGGTGGCGGCGAGCACGACGAGCATGGCCGGGATACCGAGTGCCGAGATCCGTAGGTAGGTCGTGGCATAGGGAGCCGCTGTCTCCGAGGAACCGAAGAGGGCGACGAGTGTGGGCGCCGTGGGCATGACGACGGCCACGACGGCGACGCCCAGCAGCAGAGCGAGCCAGATGCCGTCGATGCCCTGCCGGATGGCGGCTCTGATGTCTCCGGCTCCGACACGTCGGGCGACGGCGGCCGTGGTGGCGTAGGCGAGAAAGACGAAGACGCTCACTGCAGTGACGAGAAGGGCTGAAGCGACACCGAGGCCGGCCAGTTGCGCGGTGCCGAGATGGCCGACGACAGCGGTGTCGACCATCAGGAACAGCGGCTCGGCGACGAGCGCGCCGAAGGCCGGAACGGCCAGCGTGATGATCTCGCGATCGTGCCGACGCCGAGTGGCCTTGGGGGGCGCGGAAGCCTGTGTCATGACCACCAATCTAATCTTCCACAGGTAAGAGATGCAATGGGGTAGTGACCATTACGTGATGCCTGGTCGAGCGCGGCCTCGCGGGGAGATCGCGATGATCTTGATCTGGTCGCAAAAGTTTTTCTCCTGCACAGCCGATGGGCGGTAAAGGTGCAGCTCAGAGCTTTCTTGCTGGGTGGAGCGAGGTCTTGTTCACAGGGCTGTCCACCGAGTCGTGCACAGGTTTTGCCGGGTTCTCCACAGCATCTGGGCCGTCGTCCACATGGCCTGTGGATAACCAGATTGGCTGAAGGTGCCGACGGGCCTACGGTGGTGCGGCGCCCACTCCTCGGCAGATCACGAAAACCTCGCAAAACCGACGCGCCAGAACCGGAGTTGGGCCTCTTATTTGTCAGTGTCGTGCCGTAGAAATGAGAAGCACGGCGAGGGTCCGCTCGGCGGACGGGAGGAGGTCGCTCGGTGAGCATTTCCGAGCCCTTGGACGACCCGTGGGCCGACACCGGGCCCGGTGATCGTCTGCCCGCTTCCCGGCGACGTCAGGAGGGCGGAGGCCGCGCCAGGGAGGAGCGGCACGACCGTGGCAGGGACAACGGGGAGTGGGACGGCGGGGGTTCGGCTTTCGAGCGTGTCCCCCCGCAGGACCTCGACGCCGAACAGTCCGTCCTCGGCGGCATGCTGCTGTCCAAGGACGCCATTGCCGACGTGGTCGAGATCCTCAAGGGCCCCGACTTCTACAAGCCGGCTCATGAGACCATCTACCAGGCGATTCTCGACATCTACGCCAAGGGTGAGCCGGCCGACCCGATCACCATCGCCGCCGAGCTCACCAAGCGCGGCGAGATCACCAAGGTTGGCGGGGCCTCGTATCTGCACACCCTCGTCCAGACGGTGCCGACGGCGGCGAACGCCGAGTACTACGCGGAGATCGTCCACGAGCGGGCCGTCCTGCGCCGTCTGGTCGAGGCCGGCACCCGCATCACGCAGATGGGGTACGCGGCCGACGACGACGTCGACGAGATCGTCAACAGGGCGCAGGCCGAGATCTTCGCGGTCACCGAACAGCGCACCACCGAGGACTATCTGCCGCTCGGCGACATCATGGAGGGCGCGCTCGACGAGATCGAGGCGATCGGTTCGCGGTCGGGTGAGATGACCGGCGTGCCGACCGGTTTCACCGATCTCGACCAGCTCACCAACGGCCTGCATCCCGGCCAGATGATCATCATCGCGGCTCGACCCGCCATGGGTAAGTCGACCCTGGCACTGGACTTCGCCCGAGCCTGTTCGATCAAGCACAACATGCCGAGCGTGATCTTCTCGCTCGAAATGGGCCGTAACGAGATCGCGATGCGACTGCTGTCGGCCGAGGCCCGTGTCGCCCTGCACCACATGCGGTCCGGCACGATGACGGACGAGGACTGGACGCGCCTGGCCCGCCGGATGCCGGACGTCTCGGCCGCACCGCTCTACATCGACGACTCCCCGAACCTGTCGATGATGGAGATCCGTGCCAAGTGCCGGCGCCTGAAGCAACGCAACGACCTGAAGCTTGTCATCATCGACTACCTGCAGCTCATGCAGTCCGGTGGAAAACGGTCCGAGAGCCGCCAGCAGGAGGTCTCCGACATGTCGCGAAACCTGAAGCTGCTGGCCAAGGAGCTGGAGCTGCCGGTGATCGCGCTCTCGCAGCTCAACCGTGGACCCGAGCAGCGTACGGACAAGAAGCCCATGGTGTCCGACCTGCGTGAGTCGGGATCGATCGAGCAGGACGCGGACATGGTGATCCTGCTGCACCGCGAGGACGCGTACGAGAAGGAATCACCGCGCGCGGGCGAGGCGGACATCATCGTGGGCAAGCACCGTAACGGCCCGACGGCGACCATCACGGTCGCCTTCCAGGGCCACTACTCGCGATTCGTGGACATGGCACAGACCTGACGCGGCGAAATGCGCTCGACGCACGGTGTCGGGCCCGATGGACTGGGCGCATGACAACACCTCGACAAGAGCTGCTTCCCGCCACAGGCCGGGCTCTGCTGCACCGCATCGCCGTCGCCCAGGCAGAGGGACGCACACCGTCCCTGGTCGCGGCGGTGGTCAGGGACGGGGAGACGGTGTGGAACGGGGCGCGGACCTCGGTGGAGGGGCATGCCCCGGACGAGAACGTGCAGTACCGGATCGGCTCGATCACCAAGACCTTCACCGCGGTCCTGGTCCTGCGGCTGCGCGACGAGGGCCTGCTGGATCTCGGCGACCCCCTGGAGAAGCACCTTCCGGGCACCGGCGCGGGCGAGGCCACCATCGCCGAACTGCTCGCGCACACGGGCGGACTGGCCGCCGAGTCGCCGTCGCCCTGGTGGGAACGCACCCCGGGCGCCCTGCGGCCGACACTCGCCGACGTGCTCGGCGAGCAGCCTCACCGCCATCCCGTGGGCCGTCGCTTTCACTACTCCAACCCGGGTTTCACCCTCCTCGGCGCGCTCGTGGAGCAGATGCGGGGCGCGGCCTGGGAGGACGTCCTGCGGCGTGAGGTGCTCGAACCGTTGGGGCTGCGCCGTACCTCGTGGCACCCGGAGGCACCGCACGCCGGTGGCTGGGCCGTCCATCCCTGGGCGGACGTGATGCTGCCGGAGCAGGTCGAGGATCTGGGCCGTATGGGGCCCGCCGGCCAGCTCTGGTCGACCACGTCCGACCTGGCGCGCTTCGCGGTCTTCCTGGCCAGGGGGGACGACCGGGTGCTGGGCGCGGATTCCGTCCGGGAGATGCGCACGCCCGCAGCGCCGGGGGAGGCCGCCGACGTGTCGGCCGGTGCGGCGTACGGGCTCGGCATGCAGCTGCAGCACCGGGGCGGCCGGTTCCTCGTCGGTCACGGCGGTTCGGTGCCCGGCTTTCTCGCACAGCTCACCATCAGCGTCGAGGACGACGTGGCGGCCGTGGTGCTGACCAACTGCACCTCGGGGCCCGTGGTGTCGGAGGTGGCCGCCGATCTCGTACGCATCGTGGCGGAGGCCGAGCCGCGGATCCCCGAGCCGTGGCGGCCGCTTCCCGACGTGGACGCCTCGATCCTGGAGCTGGTCGGGCCCTGGTACTGGGGGACGTACAGCTTCGCGTTGCGTCTCGCCGCGGACGGCGGGCTCTCGCTGGACCCCCTCTCCGCCACCCTGCGCGGCGCTCGCTTCCGTGCCAACGGCGACGGCAGCTGGACCGGGCTCAACGGCTACTTCGCCGGAGAGCTCCTGCGGGCCGTAAGAAGGCCGGACGGGACCGTGAGCCACCTGGACCTCGGATCGTTCGTGTTCACGCGTCAGCCGTACGAGGAGGGCGCTCCGGTGCCCGGCGGAGTGGACCCTGAGGGGTGGCGCGGCATCTCCTAGGCGTGGCTGGGGCGCGGTGGGGGTCACGTTCGCGGTGTTTCACGTGAAACGGACCCCGCCGTAGCTCAGGATCACTGCTCAGAGAGGCAGCTTGAAGCCCACGTGGGTCGCTTCGAAGCCGAGCCGCTCGTAGAAGCGGTGGGCGTCGGCGCGCGTGGCGTCGGACGTCAGCTGCACCAACTGGCATCCCAGGCGCCGCGAGGAGTCGACCGCCCACTCGATGAGCTGCGTGCCGAGACCGCTGCTGCGCTCGTCGGCATGCACCCGCACGCCTTCGATGACCGAACGGGTGGAGCCACGCCTGGACAGGCCGGGAATGATCGTCAGCTGGAGTGTGCCGACGACGCGGTTCTCGCGGACGGCGACCACCACATGCTGATGGGGGTCGCCGCTGAGGCGCTTCAGCGCTGAGAGGTACGGGGTGAGGTCGTCCGGCGATTCACGCTGGGCGCCCAAAGGGTCGTCGGCCAGCATCGCGACGATCTCCGGGAGGTCGTCCTCGGTCGCCGGACGGATGTCGAGGTCTCGCATGAGCCCACCCTAGGCGGACACGTTCCGCGACTCCACGACGCGTACCAGGGGGGCCAGTTCGGGATTCCTGGCCGCCTCGTTCAGCGCCTCTCGCAGGGCGGCGTCATTGGTGGGGCGGGCCTCGGCGAGGAGCAGCAGGCCCGCTTCGGAGACGTCGGTGTAGATGCCCCGGCGGTCGGTCGGGCACAGATAGCGCGCAAGCAGACCACGGTCCTCGAGACGGGTGACCAGCCGGGTGGTGGCGCTCTGGCTGAGGACGACCGCGTCGGCGACCTGCTTCATCTGGAGGTGCCCGCCCTCGCCGTCGTGCTGGCGGCTCAGCACGTCCAGCAGGGAGTACTCCCGCACGCTGAGGCCGTGACCGGACTGCAGCGCGCGTTCGATGCGGGCCTCGATCCGCCCGTGCAACAGGGAGAGGGCGCACCATCCCTGAGCGAGGGCGGTGAGCGCGGGATCCGTCGCTGTCATCGGTGTTCCTCCGTCCCGGGGCTGCTCACTCCCAGGATAGGGCACGCATGCAATTGTCCGCGCCAGCCGATATAGAGCGTCTGCAAGTAATGTGTACGCTGGATAAGCGCATCTGCACTCTTCTGGAAGGCCTGCCCTCATGTCTCTCGCGCTCCTGGCACTGGCGACCGGCGCCTTCGGCATCGGTACGACCGAGTTCGTGATCATGGGAGTGCTGCCCGAGGTCGCGGGCGAGTTCGGGGTCTCCATCCCCGCCGCCGGATTCCTCGTGACCGGCTACGCACTCGGCGTCGTCTTCGGAGCGCCGTTCATGACCGCGCTGGGGACGAGGGTGTCCCGCAAACGGATGCTCATGCTCCTGATGGGGCTCTTCATCGTGGGCAATCTGCTCTCCACATTCGCCCCCACCTTCTCCGTCATGCTGCTCGGCCGTGTGGTCGCCTCACTGGCGCATGGCGCCTTCTTCGGAATCGGCTCGGTGGTCGCGGCCGAACTCGTCGCCCCGGACCGGAAGGCCGCGGCCATCGCGATGATGTTCAGCGGACTGACCGTCGCGAACGTCGTCGGAGTGCCGCTGGGTACCCTGATCGGACAGTGCTTGGGCTGGCGGATCACGTTCGCCGGGGTCGCCGCGCTCGGTGCCGCGGGCCTGGTGGGCATCGCCCGGCTCGTCCCCGATCTGCCGAAGCCGCAGGACGTCCGCCTCCGCGACGAACTGGCCGCCTTCAGGAACATCCAGGTTCTGCTGGCCATGGCGATGACAGTGCTGGGCTTCGGAGGCGTGTTCGCGGCCATCACCTACATCGCGCCGATGATGACGCACGTCGCCGGCTTCGCCGACTCCTCCGTCACCTGGCTTCTCGTCCTCTTCGGGCTGGGCATGGTCGGTGGGAACCTCGTGGGCGGCACATACGCCGACCGCGCGCTGATGCCCATGCTGTACGTCTCACTGGGTGCACTCGCCGTCGTCCTCGCCCTGTTCTCGTTCACCGCCCACGACAAGATCGCCGCGTCGGTGACCGTCACGCTGGTCGGCGCTCTGGGCTTCGCGACCGTGCCGCCGCTGCAGAAGCGGGTCCTCGACCAGGCGCACGGAGCCCCCACCCTGGCCTCGGCCGTGAACATCGGTGCCTTCAACCTCGGCAACGCGCTCGCCGCCTGGCTCGGCGGGCTCGTCATCGACGCCGGTCTCGGCTACACGGCGCCGAACTGGGTCGGCGCAGCCCTCGCCGGGAGCGCGCTCGTTCTGGCGTTCGTCGCGTCGATGCTGGAACGCGGGGGGAATGTCACGGGCACCGCTGTCGAGGACGCCGGGGTGAGCGCACGGCAGGCGGTCGTTCACCACTGACCGCCGTCGGCATCGCAGGATCCGTGCCTCAGCCCGCAGCCACGGTCAGCGGGGCGTACCGCCGGGTCCAGTCACCCGGCAGTTCGGCGAGCCCATAGGTCATCACCGAGTTGAAGGCGATCGATGCCAGACCCCGTTCCTTCGCCCACGCCAGCAGATCCTCGTGACGTACGTCGATGTCGGTGCGCAGAGGCCGGTCGGTGTGGGCGGCCAGGGAGGCGATGAGTGCCTTCGCCGTCCGAGTGTCACGGGCGATCAGCGGGCCGACGACATGGTCGTCCACGTTGGGCCAGGCAGCCGCGTATCCGATGATCCTGCCGTTCTCCTCGGCCACGCGCAGCTGATCGGCGAAGGCGGGAAGCCGGGTGAGCATGTGGGTGCGGTCTGTGCCGAAGACCTCTCCGTCGAGCCCGAGGATGGTGGTCAGATCCCCGGCCGTGGCAGGGCGAGTGCGGACCTCGGAGTCAGGTTCTGCGGGTGTGAAGTGCCCGCGAATCATTTCGGCCTGCCCGGTGACCTTGAAACCCAGCTCCTCGTAGAGCGGGCGTCCGTACGGGGTCGCATGCAGGGTCAGCGGAGTCGTGCCCATCTCCGCGAGCACATGGCGCATCAAACGGCGGCCGATGCCCTGGCGGGCATACCGCTCGGCGACCAGCACCATGCCGATCGCCCCCAGCTCCGGGTGGCCCGCGGGGCCGTACTCGGTGACCACGCAGGCGGTGACGAGACCGCCCTCGGGAGCATCGACGCCGTAGCCGATGCCGGCCGAGAGGAGGAGCCCCCACTTGTGCTCCTCCCGGGGCCAGCCCCGGTCCTCGGACAGGTCGGCGCAGGCGGCGCGATCGCGAGGAGTCAGACGGCGGATGGGCAGAGCGGCGGGGGAAGATGTCGGCACGCAGGTCAGGCTGTCCGACGTGGGCCTTGGCGTCCACCGGTTTGCGGGTGGACGCACACCCTTTTGGCCATGCCGGGCGCCGCGGTGCAGTGCGCAGGCCGATGTTTCACGTGAAACATCCCGTCTCCGGGCATGGAGGGACCGGCTTGCCGTGGCCGAGAACCATGGGGGACACGACGCTCGGGACTGAGGCCGGACACCCACTCGTGCACGGGCGGGATCTGTGGGACATCTGTGAATTGGTGCGCCGCGCCCGGCAGCCGAGGAATCACTGATTCGCTTTCGCGGAAATCCCGGCACGCGATGGGGGGACTTGTGTGTGGCGTTCCTGCCGGTAGGGTCGAGTCCGGTTCGTGTCCGAAGTGAGATGCGGCCGTCTCCTGTGAGGGGTACGAACGCAGCTCAATGCAGCCTAACCGGACAGGAAGATCAGGGACCCGCGTTTGCCGCTACGAGCCGGGCGCGTTCGTGCGTTGTGGAACGCTGCGGTGACTGCTGCGGCGCACGTCACACTCTCGCCTACGCGTTTGTACGGAGTGGGACCGGATTGAATGTGGCCGCATTGGCCAACGGGGAACGAACGGGGAAAAGCAAGGCCGTCCGCGGGGGAAAGCGTGCGACTTCCGAGTGGGGCGTACGTAGATCGACCGAAAGATGTTCGAGGCGAGGCAGACCATGGACGCTCCGACCACCGCGTCGGCCGGCAACGGTACTTCGGGGGGCAGCGACGGAGGCGGCTGGTTCACACCGCGCACCTCTCCGTCCTCCCCAGGCGAGGAACAGGAGCTCGAGGGGTACCGCCTCGCCGGCCTGCGGCCCGTGGGCCGTTCCTTGGATCCGCCGAGCGGTGCCGAGGGGGCCGGGGCAGGCGCGGTACGGGAGCGAATACAGAGCTCCGTGAACCCTCCTCCCGGTGTCCCGCCGCACTCCCCGCCCGCCCGGGTCGCGCAGCCCGCCGAGGAGTACGGTTCCGAGCGTTCCGTCTTCGACGCCCACGTGCCCACCTCGTCGGGCAGCCCCACGGCCTCTCCCGACGCCGTTCTCATCCAGCGGACGATGGCCGAGGTCGGGCCCGTTGCCGACAAGGTCACCTCGTACTTCTACGCGCTGCTCTTCGTCCAGCACCCGGAGCTGCGGTCGATGTTCCCTCCGGCGATGGACGCCCAGCGCGACCGCCTGCTCAAGGCGCTGCTGACCGCTGCCGAGCACATCGACAACACTCCGGTCCTCGTCGACTACCTGCAGAATCTCGGTCGCGGCCACCGTAAGTACGGTACGCAGGCCGATCACTACCCGGCCGTCGGCGAGTGCCTGATCGGCGCGCTGAGCCGGTACGCCAAGGCGAGCTGGAACGACGAGACCGAGGCGGCCTGGGTCCGGGCGTACACGACCATCTCCCAGGTGATGATCGACGCGGCGGCTGCGGACGAACTGCGGGCGCCGCCCTGGTGGCTGGCCGAGGTCGTCTCGCACGATCCGAGGACCGCGGAGATAGCGGTGATCACCGTCCGTCCGAACCAGCCGTATCCCTTCCTCGCCGGGCAGTACACCAGCCTGGAGACCCCCTGGTGGCCGCGGATCTGGCGGCACTACTCGTTCGCCTCGGCGCCCCGCTCGGACGGGCTGCTGACGTTCCATGTGAAGGCGATCTCCGCGGGCTGGGTCTCCAACGCCCTCGTGCACCGTGCCCGGCCCGGTGACGTCCTGCGACTGGGCCCGCCGGCCGGCGCGATGACGGTCGATCACACCACCGACAGCGGACTGCTCTGTCTGGGCGGCGGCACCGGAATCGCCCCCATCAAGGCCATGGTGGAGGATGTGGCCGAGCACGGGCGGAACCGCCCGGTGGAAGTCTTCTACGGGGCCCGCACAGGCCAGGACCTCTACGATCTCGACACTCTGCTGCGGCTGCAGCAGAGCAATTCGTGGCTGGAGGTCCGCCCGGTCGTGGACCGGCACGGGCTGCTCCAACTGCCCGATGCGATACGTGACCACGGGCCCTGGAACGGGTACGACGCATATCTGTCCGGTCCGCCCGGCATGATCCGCAGCGGTGTCGACGCGTTGAAGGACGCGGGCATCCCCGCGGACCGCATACGGCACGACTCGGTCGAGGAACTGGTGGCGGCCGGAGACTGACTCCCGGCTGCGCCGTACCGAGCGCCCCTGCGACCGCTGCGTCAGCCCAGGTCCGGCGCGTGCATCGCCCGCACGCCCTCGATGTTGCCGTCCAGGTAGTGCCGCAGGGAGAGCGGGACGAGATGCACGGAGGCGATGCCGACCCGGGTGAAGGGGATGCGCACGATCTCGTACTCGCCCAGGGGCTCGTCCATCTCGGGACCGTGCCGCTTGGAGGGGTCCATGGACTCCAGGCGGCAGACGAAGAAGTGCTGGACCTTCACACCGGTGGCGCCGCCGTCCTCCCCGATGTGCTCGACGGTGTCCACGAAACAGGGCACGACATCGGTGATCTTCGCGCCGAGTTCCTCATGCACTTCGCGGTGGAGTGCGTCGACGACGGTGGTGTCCTCCGGCTCGACACCGCCGCCGGGCGTGAGCCAGTAGGGATCCATGCCTGGCTTGGTCCGCTTGATCAGGATCAGGTCGTCGCCGTCGAGCAGAACGGCGCGCGCGGTGCGCTTGACCACGGGTCGTACGGTCATGGGAGAAATGTGGCCCTGCATGTTCCACGTGAAACATCGCCGGAGGGGAAGAGTGTCTCCCCCGAGCCGACGGGTGGGCCGTGCGGCGACGCTCGTCTCGGCCGGGTGGCCGGGGCGCTGCCTCAGGA
Organism: Streptomyces sp. NPDC057438; assembly: GCF_042802995.1. Lineage (NCBI taxonomy): Bacteria > Bacillati > Actinomycetota > Actinomycetes > Kitasatosporales > Streptomycetaceae > Streptomyces > Streptomyces sp. NPDC057438. The sequence continues at coordinate 44,963 of NZ_JBHVDD010000045.1, read as the reverse complement.
CCAGCTCGCAGCGGCTGCCAGCAGCCATTCGTGCGCCCGTGCGAGGTGCGGCATGGCCAGGGTCCCGGTTCGGATCACCAGGAAGTAGGTCCGCAATGGCGGTACCGCGGGGTCGAGGAGTGCGACGACGTCACCGCGGTCCAGTGCGGTGGCGCACAGATAGCGGGGCAGTACGGCAAGTCCGGCGCCCGAGACGGCACAGGCCAGGACGGCCCGGAGGTCGGGGACCACGACGGTGCCGGAGGCGGCGGGCCGGGTGTCGAAGACCGTCGCCCAGAATCGGGCGACGAAGGGCATTGACTCGTGTACCTCGACGACGGGAAGGCCCTGCAGTGCGTGTGTCCCCGCGTGACGCAGCTTCTCGGGTCCGATCTCGTCCGCCCAGCGCGGGGCGGCGACCAGGACGTGCTCCTCGTCGCAGAGGGGGGTCGCGGTGAGCAGTGCGCCGCGAGGCTGGGTGGTGGTGATGGCCAGGTCGTGGTGCCCCGCAGCGAGGCCCTCCAGGGCCTTGTCGGAGTTGCCGAAGGACACCCGCAGGGCGAAGCCCTGGCCGTCGTCCCCGGTCAGCTCGGCGAGGGCGGGCAGGGCCCGCTCGGCGGTGAACTCCGGAGGTCCGGCGAGATGGAGGGTCCGTAAGGAGGAGTCGTCGTCGAGGCCGGTCTCGGCGATCTCCACCAGTGCGTCGAGATGCGGAGCTGCCTTGTGCGCCAGCTCGTCGCCGATGGTCGTCGGTATCACCCCGCGGGCCTGGCGAAGGAAGAGCGGGCGGCCCAGCTGGCGTTCCAGGGTGCGTATCTGCGACGTGACGGCCGGCTGCGAGAGACCGAGCAGTGCGGCGGCACGGGTGAAGGAGCCGGCCCGGTGCACGGTCACGAACGTGCGCAGTAAGGCCAGATCCATGCTTGTCCTCCCCTCACCGCCCCGGAGTGACCAACCATAAATAAGCCGATAGGCCTCTGTCGCTACTGTGATTGGACACTGACACAGAGTCAACTAGCCTTGTTCGCGCGGTTCTTCGCGCGCGGAACCGGGGACGGTCCGAGCCACGAGGGGGGAGGCTCGGACCGTCCGTCGTGCGCGGTGACGGGCTAGCCGTCGGCCACCGACAGCGCACGCAGTACATCGGCAACCAGATCGGCTGTGTCCTCCGCCCCGGCCGAGAAGCGGATGAAACCCTCCGGAACCGCGTCGCCCCCCCAACGGCCGCGCCGCTCAGCGGTGGAACGCACCCCTCCGAAACTCGTGGCGTCGTCCACCAGGCGGAGCGCGTCGAGGAAACGGTCGGCACGCGCGCGCGTGGGCAACGTGAACGACACCACGCAGCCATAGCGCCTCATCTGCTGCGAGGCGATCTTGTGAGAGGGGTCGTCGGGAAGCCCCGGGTAACGCAGCCCGGTGACCTCGGGCCGTTGGCTGAGTGCCTCGGCCACGGCGAGGGCGTTGGTGCTCTGCCGGTCGGCGCGCAACTGGAGTGTGGCGAGCGACCGATGCGCGAGCCAGGCCTCCATCGGGCCCGGGATCGCGCCGACGATCTTGCGCCAGCGCCGCACCGAGGCCATCAGTGAGGCGTCACGCCCGACGACGTATCCGAGGAGCACGTCCCCGTGTCCGGTCAGCTGCTTGGTGCCGCTGGCCACGGCGAAGTCGGCGCCCAGCTCCAGCGGCCGCTGCCCGAGCGGGGTCGCCAGGGTGTTGTCGACGGCCACGAGACAGCCGCGCGCGTGTGCCGCCTCGGTGAGCCGCCGTACGTCGCACACGTCCAGCCCCGGGTTCGACGGTGTCTCCAGCCAGAGCAGCCCGGCGCCGTCGAGGGCGTCGAGCTGGGCGTCGCCGCCCGTCGGCGCGCTGCGCACCTCGATGCCGTACGACCGCAGCTGTTCCCCTGCCAGCGGCAGCACGTTGTAGCCGTCGCTCGGCAGGACCAGGACGTCGCCGGAGCGCAGCTGGGAGAAGAGGACCGCCGAGATGGCCGCCATCCCGGAGGAGAAGGTGAGCGTCTCGGCATCGTCCTGTCCGGGTGCCTCCAGTTCGCCGATGGCGCGTTCCAGGAGCGTCCAGGTGGGGTTCTGGTCGCGCCCGTAGGCGTACGGGCCGGTGGGCTCGCCCGGCAGGTGGTAGTGGGCGGCGAAGACCGGCCCGGGGAGGGTCGGTTCGTGCTTGACGGGCTCGGGCAGGCCCGCCCTCACCGCGCGGGTGCCGTCTCCGGGCCCCGCGGCGGGGTTCTCCGCGCTCATGCGGCCCGTCCCTCCACCTCGGCGCGTACGGCGGCCAGCAGGCCGGGGCTCGCCGCCTCCACCAGCTCCAGACACTCCTCGAAGCCGTCCCTGTCCCCGTAGTAGGGATCCGGAACGTCTAGGTCGTCGCCGACGGCGGGGTCGTACGAGCGCAGCAGCCGGATCTTGCCCGCGTCCGCCGCGGTCGGCGCGAGGCGCCGCAGCGCCTTGAGATGGCCCTCGTCGAGGGCGATGACGAGGTCGAGGCGGGAGAACCAGGAGACCTGGAACTGACGCGCCGCGTGGTCGCCGGAGTATCCGTTCGCCTCCAGGACGGAGACGGTGCGCGGATCGGCGGCGTCGCCCTCGTGCCAGCCGCCGGTGCCCGCGCTGTCGACCTCGACCAGGCCCTCCAGCCCGGCCTCCTCCAGCCGGGCGCGGAAGACGGACTCGGCCATCGGGGAACGGCAGATGTTGCCGGTACAGACGAAACAGACTCGATAGGTCATGCCGGACCTCAGTCCCCGTCGGGCAGGACGAGGGAGAGCGCCCAGGAGACGATCGAGATGATCAGCCCACCGAGGACGGCGGTCCAGAAGCCCTCCACGTGGAAGCTCAGGTCGAGGATGTCGGCCAGCCAGGAGGTGAGGAGCAGCATCAGGGCGTTCACGACCAGGGTGAACAGCCCGAGCGTCACTATGAACAGCGGAAGGGTCAGCAGCTTCACGAGCGGCTTGACCACGGCGTTGACCAGGCCGAACACGAGCGCGACCAGCAGCAGGGTGCCGACCTCCTTGCCCGTGCTGTCACCGGTCAGTGTGATCTTGTCGAGCAGCCAGACGGCGACCGCCAGGGCGCCCGCGTTGGCGATCGTCTTGACTAGGAAATTCATCATGTGTCTGATCGTGGCAGAAGCGATCGGTACGAGCACTGGGCAGGGGCGACTAAGTCGATGAAGGCATTCCGGTTGGATGAACTGGAGGCGGAACGCGCCGCCAATGACGGTGCCTATCTGCAGTTCCTGCGCGAGCGGAACATGTCGGTCGGCCTGTACGCGCTCGATGCCGGCGAACTCGATCCGCAGAAGCCGCACAGCCAGGACGAGGTGTACCTCGTGGTGAGCGGCCGAGCGGCGATCACGGTCGGCCTGGAGACCACCCAGGTCGCGCGCGGCAGTGTCGTGTACGTGCCTGCCGGGGTCGCCCACAAGTTCCATCACATCACCGAGGACCTGAGGGTCGTGGTGGTGTTCTCTCCACCGGAGGGCTGACGTCCGCCACGGTGTTCCCTAGGGGGACGATCAGGGACGGACAAGGGGTGCGAAGCCCCCGGACGGCCCGCGCGTCCCCCTAGCATCGAGGCAGGACAGCAGAAGGCCCGGAACGAGTGCCCCGCGGTGGCGGGGCGACGGGTGGAGACACAAGGAGCAGGGGCGATGCGGGAGATCTTCGCGGGGATGCCGTGGTGGGTGAAGTGGATCGCGGTGCCGGTCATCGCCCTGTTGGTGTTCGGAGGGCTGATAGTCAGCGTCGTCCAGGTCGTGGTGAGCCTGCTCTTCAAGGTGCTCGTCTTCGTGGCGCTGGTCGGCGGACTGATCTACGTCGTCAAGAAGTTCACGACGGGCTCGACCTCGCGCGGCGACTGGTGAGGCCTCGGCGTCGCGCAACAGGTGAGGCGTGAGTGGGTGAGGCCGGTCAGGGCACGGCGGTAACAGGAACGTGAGGTTCCCTCGCCAGGGGGAAGTTTCCCGGCGAGGCCGTCGACGAGCGGTGAGGGGCGGCTAGAGTCCGGGAACTCGTCGCGGGTTCGGTCCCGCGGGCGGCGCATCTCCCTCCCGTGTCCCCCGCACGGGCGGCCCCCCTCGCGCTTCGGGAGTGACCTTGGCCATGGCTGACACGGCATCCGCTGAACCCCATTCCGCTTCCGCCCGGCCCCGCTCTTGGTCGGCACAGAGCGCGGTTCCGCCCACACAGCCGGGCCCTCGTTCGACACCGGCGGTCGCCGCCGAGCACGCGCGCGTCCGGGAGGCGGACGCGCTCGTCCCTCAGCCCTCGCCACGTACGACGTCGAAGACCCCGGCTCCCCCCGTCCAGCCGCGCACGTCGCCGGGGGAGGAGAAGGCGCGATGCCCCGACCCCGCGGCGACACCCACGCGTCCACAGACAGAGACGCGGGCACAGACACAGCCGCGGACCCGGGCATCTGCTCCGACGGTTCGCGCGCAGACACAGCCACTGGCGCCGCCGACCAGGTCCCGGCCGCCGTCGGGGCCCGTACGCCCCGGGGCGCCGCCCGGACACGGTCCGGTGCGTGGGGCCCGTATCCCGTCCCCCGCGCCACCCACCGCGGCGGAGGCGAACTCCGGCACTCTGATCGGCTCCGTGCAGCGCGCGATGCGACTGCTGGAGGCCGTGGCGGAGCGGGAACACGGCGCACCCGCCAAACAGTTGGCACGGGACGCCGGGCTCGCGCTGCCCACGGCGTACCACCTGCTCCGCACCCTGGTCCATGAAGGCTATCTGCGCCGCGAGAAGGGGCTGTTCTTCCTGGGCGAGGCGGCCGAGCGGCTGAGCAGCAGCGGAGCGCAGCAGAAACGTCGCAGCACGGTGAGTGAGGCTCTGGCGCACTGGCGGGACACCCTGGGCGTGCCGGTGTACTTCGCGATCTACCGGGACGGTGAGATCGAGGTCAAGTGCGTCGCCGACAGCCCGAACATGCCGGCGGTCGCGGAGTGGGCCGACTTCCGCGAGACGGGTCACGCCCACGCCATCGGGCAGTGTCTGCTGTCCCAGTTGAGCGACGAGGCTCGCCGCGACCACCTGGACCGCTATCCGGTGCGGTCCCTCACCCCGTACACCGTCCGTGACGACGAGACGCTGCTGCGGCGCCTGGACCGCATGGGACGGATGGAACCGGTCGTGGAGCGACAGGAGTACGCCCTGGGCACGGTCTGCGCCGCTCTGCCCGTCACCGTGGGGCCGACCGCCGGGACGCTCGCCATCTCGCTGCCCTCGCACCAGGCGGACCGGCTGCTGCCCCTCGCCCGCCAGTTGCAGACCGAGATCGGAAACCTGCTAGGGACACTCGCGATCTCTATCAGCATCTGAAAAATCACTCCTTGTGATCTCTCGTGTACTTTCAGCAAACTTCCAGAGGTGTCAGGCGGATGATTCCTGGCCAGTCGACGAACACGGCGGGGTAGGCGATGCGCGAGTCGGTACAGGCAGAGGTCATGATGAGCTTCCTCGTCTCGGAGGAGCTCTCCTTCCGCATCCCGGTGGAGCTCCGTTACGAGACCTGCGATCCCTATGCCGTGCGCCTGACCTTTCACCTCCCCGGCGATGCCCCGGTGACCTGGGCCTTCGGGCGGGAGCTTCTCATCGACGGTGTCGGACGGCCGTGCGGGGACGGGGACGTGCACATCGCGCCCGCCGAGCCGGAAACCTTCGGCGAGGTCCTGATCCGGCTTCAGGTGGGCACCGACCAGGCCATGTTCCGGGTCGGCACGGCGCCGCTGGTGGCCTTCCTCGACCGTACGGACAAGCTCGTGCCGCTGGGGCAGGAGCGCTCCCTCGCCGACTTCGACACGCTGCTCGACGAGGCTCTGGACCGCATCCTGGCGGAGGAGCAGAGCGCGGGATGAACCGTTACGGCGCCGGGGTGCCGTAACGCTTCAGCGCTTGCGGCGGCGGCCTCGTCCCCCACGTGCCGGAGCGGGCACGGCGGCCGCTTCGGGGGCACCCGGGCGGTCGGCCGAGACGACCAGGGCTGCCAGCGCGGTGGTCACCGGCACCGAAGCCACCAGACCGATCGAACCGACGAGCGTGCGCACGATCTCCTCGGCGACCAGTTCGCTGTTGGCGACCGTGCCGACACTGCTCTGCGCGATCGAGAAGAGCAGCAGCAGGGGCAGCGCGGCACCGGCGTAGGCGAGGACGAGGGTGTTGACCACCGACGCGATGTGGTCCCTGCCGATCCGGATGCCGGCGCGGTACAGCCCCCGCCAGCCCATCGCCGGATTGGCCTCGTGCAGCTCCCAGACCGCCGAGGTCTGGGTGACCGTCACGTCGTCGAGTACACCGAGCGAGCCGATGATGACGCCCGCGAGCAGCAGACCGCTCATGTCGATCGTCGGGTACAGCCCGTGGATCAGACCGGTGTTGTCGTCGGTGTTGCCGGTCAGATAGGCCCAGCCGATGAAGCCCGAACCCAGCAGGCCGATGAGTAGCAGCGAGATCAGGGTGCCGATGACCGCCACGGAGGTCCGGGCCGAGAGCCCATGGCACATGTACAGGGCGATCAGCATGATGGCGCTTGCCCCGATCACCGCCACCACCAGGGGGTTCGAGCCCTGGAGGATGGCCGGCAGGATGAAGAGGGTCAGCACCATGAAGCTGATGGCGAGCGCCACCAGGGCCATGACACCGCGCATCCGGCCCACCACCACGACGGCGAGGGCGAAGATCCCGGCGAGCAGAGCCATCGGGAGCTTCCGGTTCACATCGGTGACCGAGTACTGCAGGTCCTTGGGCGCGGCGGGCTCGTACGCGACCACGACCTCCTGGCCCTGCTCCAGTTGCCGCGACTGGTCCGGCTGAACGATCTCTGTGAACGTACGGCCCTTGTCGTCGCCGGTGTCGACGCGGATCGTGGCCTTCTTGCAGGTGCCGTCGGCCTGTTGCTGGGCGGAGGATCCCTCGGCGGTGGAGGTGTTGCCGGTCGGGGAATCGCCCGAGGCGTTCACCGACGAACAGGCGACCTCGTCGACCTTTGTGACAGTGGCCTGCTGTGTCTGCCGGTCGAAGCCCACACCGGTGCGCTCGTGCCCGGGGGCGCCGCCGGGCCAGAGCACGACGAGGCCGACGACGACTGCGGTCGCGAAGGGGATCAGCACCGCCGCGATGACCTTGCGCAGGTGCTGCGAAACGGGAGCGGCCGGGCCGTGACTGTGGGAGTGCCCGTGGCCGCCGGAGGACGGGCCGTGTCCGTGGCCGTCCCCGGAGCCCCGGCCGCCGCCGGAGCCGTGGCCGCCTCCTGGACCGTAGCCGTGGCCGCCGTCGGATCCATGCCCATGACCGCTTCCGGGGCCATGACCGTGGGGAGGCTCGGGGGGCGGAGGTGGGGGCTGCTGCGTCGTGGTCACCGACCGATCATCGCAAGAACGAGCGATGCCCACTGTTCACCGCGCCACATCTGCCGCTAGCGTGGAGGCACCTTTGCACACGCGGGAGCTCGGAGCACCGGGCTGAGAGGGCGCTGACCTCCGCAGACGCGATGTTTCACGTGGAACATCGCCGGGCGGAAATCGCTGCGTCGACCGCTGAACCTGTTACCGGGTAATGCCGGCGTAGGGAGTAGGTCTCATGACCATCGAGGACACACGCACGCCTGCCTCCAGTCAGACGGGCGGGACATCCGCTCCGTCCGAGGGCGAAGAAACCGCGAGTCAACAGCCCCTGGAGGCCGGGAAGTCCATCGGCTGGCACAAGGCGTACATCGAGGGCTCTCGCCCCGATCTGCGGGTGCCGGTCCGCCAGGTGCACCTGACCAACGGACAGTCCGTCACCTTGTACGACACCTCCGGCCCGTACACCGATCCGGCGGTGGAGACCGACGTGCGGCGGGGGCTGCTTCCCGTTCGCGAGAACTGGATCATCGCCCGGGGAGACACCGAGGAGTACGCGGGCCGCCCCGTGCGCCCCGAGGACGACGGGATCAAGCACACCTCGCCGCGCGGCGGACTGCGCAACCTCGACGCGGTGTTCCCGGGGCGGCCACGTCAGCCGCTCCGGAGCCGCGACGGCCGGGCGGTGACGCAGCTCGCCTACGCACGGCGCGGGGAGATCACCCCGGAGATGGAGTACGTGGCCGTACGGGAGAACGTCTCGCCCGAGGTCGTCCGTGAGGAGATCGCCGCGGGCAGGGCCGTACTGCCCGCGAACGTGAACCACCCGGAGATCGAGCCGATGATCATCGGCAAGCGGTTCCTGGTGAAGGTCAACGCCAACATCGGCAACTCCGCGGTCACCTCCTCCATCGAGGAGGAGGTCGAGAAGATGACCTGGGCGACCCGCTGGGGCGCCGACACGGTCATGGACCTGTCCACGGGCCGGAACATCCACACCACCCGCGAGTGGGTGCTGCGCAACTCCCCCGTGCCCATCGGCACCGTGCCGCTCTACCAGGCACTGGAGAAGGTCGACGGCCGGGCCGAGGAGCTGACCTGGGAGATCTACAAGGACACGGTCATCGAGCAGGCCGAGCAGGGCGTCGACTACATGACGGTCCACGCGGGTGTGCGCCTGGCGTACGTACCGCTCACCGCGAACCGAAAGACCGGCATCGTCTCGCGCGGCGGCTCGATCATGGCGGCCTGGTGCCTGGCCCACCACAAGGAGTCGTTCCTCTACGAGAACTTCGCGGAACTGTGCGAGATCCTCGCCGCCTACGACGTGACGTACTCGCTGGGCGACGGTCTGCGGCCGGGGTCCATCGCGGACGCCAACGACGAGGCGCAGTTCGCGGAGTTGCGCACGCTCGGGGAACTCAACGCGATCGCCAAGGGTTTCCAGGTACAGACGATGATCGAGGGCCCGGGACATGTCCCGATGCACAAGATCAAGGAGAACATCGAGCTGCAGCAGGAGATCTGCGACGAGGCTCCGTTCTATACGCTCGGCCCGCTGACCACGGATATCGCCCCGGCGTACGACCACATCACCTCGGGCATCGGTGCCGCGATGATCGCGTGGTGGGGCACCGCGATGCTCTGCTATGTCACGCCCAAGGAGCACCTGGGGCTGCCCGATCGTGACGACGTGAAGACGGGCGTCATCACCTACAAGATCGCTGCTCATGCGGCGGACCTGGCCAAGGGGCACCCGGGCGCACAGGCGTGGGACGACGCGTTGTCGGACGCCCGCTTCGAGTTCCGCTGGGAGGACCAGTTCAACCTGGCCCTCGATCCCGACACGGCTCGTGCGTTCCACGACGAGACGCTCCCGGCGGAGCCGGCCAAGACGGCCCACTTCTGCTCCATGTGCGGGCCGAAGTTCTGCTCGATGAAGATCAGCCGCAGCATCACGGAGCGGTTCGGTGGCGCGGCGGCCGAGGGGACGTCCCAGGACGAGATAGCCGAGGGGATGCTCCAGAAGTCCAAGGAGTTCGCACAGGGCGGGAACCGGGTGTATCTGCCGCTGGCGGAGTGAGGGCCGGCGTGTGATGCCCCGGCGTTCCGGGGCATCACCCGCCGGCGGACCGCGGCAGGTCTGTCCGGATCGCGGCAGGTCTGCCCTCCCGCGCCCTCGGCGGGCAGACTGCCTCCATGACAGCGAGAGCACTGAGCAAGGGTGCCAACCTTCCCGTCGACTCCTCTTCGGTACGTGTCGAACTGACGTGGTCCGAAGGCCCCGGCGTACCCGATGTCGACGCTTCCGCGTTGCTGCTCACCGATGTCGGACGCGTACGCGACGACGGTGACTTCGTCTTCTACAACCAGCCTCGGCACGCGTCGAACGCCGTGGCACACCGTGGGAAGCAGAGTGCCGACGGTGCCCTGACCGACACGGTCGAGGTGGACCTGCGTGCGCTCGAACCCGTGGTCGAGCGGGTCCTGCTGTGTGCGTCGGCCGACGGCGGGACATTCGGCCAGGTGCCCGGACTGACCTTGCGGCTGTGGGACGCGGGGACTCGGACCGAGATCGCGCACTTCGCCATGGAGGCGGGGACGGAGACCGCGTTCATCGGCGGCGAGCTGTATCTGCGGGCGGGGCAGTGGAAGTTCCGTGCGGTCGGCCAGGGATACGCCTCAGGACTCGCGGGGCTGGCCTCCGATTTCGGCATCACCGTCGACGACCCGTCCTCGGATCCGTCCGTGGTCCCGCCGACTGCCACGCCGCCTGTTCCGGCCACGGCACCCACCGTTCCGGCCGCCGGGCGACCTCTTGCAGCGCCGTCACCGGCGCCTGCCTCGGCACCGGCAGGCCCGCGTCTGGACAAGGACGAGGAACGGCTGCCCGTCGACATGCGCAAGCGTCTGTCACTGCGTAAGGAACAGGTGGCCGTCAGTCTCAGGAAGCACGGTGCGGAGGGAGTCACCGCCCGCGTCGTTCTGGTCCTGGATGCCTCCGGATCCATGTCCTTCCTCTACTCCAAGGGCATCGTCGCCGACGTGGTGGAGCGCATGGCGGCGGTTGCCGCGCAGCTGGACGACGACGGTCAGATGCAGGCCTGGACCTTCGCTTCGCACGCGGCGCGGCTGCCCGACCTGCGCATCGGGGAGCTTCCGGCCTGGCTGCAACTGCATGTGCGGGTAGGGCAGATGAGCCTCTTCCGCCGTGGCAAGAAGCCGGCCAGAGGGCTGGTGGAAGGCCAGGTCGACATGCGGACGGTCGGTATCCAGAACGAGGAACAGAAGGCGATCGCCCAGGTTCGTACCTACGTCCGGGGAAATCCGGCCGATGCCCCCACTTTGGTCCTGTTCTTCTCCGACGGAGGTGTCTACCGCGACGCCCTGATCGAGCGAGAACTGAGGGATGCCGTAGAGGAGCCGATCTTCTGGCAGTTCGTGGGGCTGGGACGGGCCAACTACGGAGTGCTGGAACGCTTCGACACGTTGCCCGGCCGTCGCGTCGACAACGTGGGATTCTTCGCCGTGGACGACATCGGTACCGTTCCCGACCAGGAGCTGTACGACCGTCTCCTGTCCGAGTTCCCGGCCTGGGTGACTGCCGCCGGTCGGGCGGGCATCATCTGATCCGATGATCTCGGGCTTCTCTCGGCGCTCTCCCATGGCTGTGCGAGGCTCTCTCCGGCATGCGGCGGGCCTGGATCGGGGCGCGTCGAAGCCGGGACCGCCGCCGACGACGCACGAGGTGCGGACCATGGTCGTCGCCGCCCGTGCGACGAGGGATCTTCCTGGTCGGCCACCGGACAGAAGGCCGCGCCCCCTCGGACAGAAGGGCGCGCCGCCTGGGCGGGCGGCTGCCGTGCGGTCTGCTGCGGACAGGTGCGGGTTGGGCGGGAGGATGCCGGTGCCCGCCAGATGTCCGGGAGGGCGGCCGGCGCGTCGGTCCTATTCGGGCTGGTGTTCCGGTCCGCCGAAGTCCGGGCTGGAGAAGTCCGGACTGCTGAAGCTGGGGCGGGAGCGTGAGCTGCCGCTGTCCGGGCTGCTGCTGAAGCTCGGGCGGTTGTATCCGAGGTGCGGCATACGGCTGGGCGGAGCCGGCGGGTCCGGCTCGTTCAGCAGTGCCGGGCTCGGGTTGGCGAGGGCGTCGCGGAGGAACGGCAGGATGCCGCGCTCCAGAAGCGTGTCGCGCCAGGCTTCCCTGGCCCGGGTCACTTCCTCGTTCAGCTCGCTGCGGGCTCCGTCGTCCAGGAGGGCGGTGGCGTTGTTCCGCAGGGCGGTGAGCAGGAGACCGATGGCGGCCACCAGGATCGCGGCCGCGGTGACCGCGCCGAAGACCCACCCCGTGGTGAGCAGGGTCTCGGCGATCGCCCGCTCGGGGTCGAGCGCCTTCATGACATACCCCAGCAGCAGGAAGAGCACCGCGGCGGTCCCGGCGAGGACGGGAGCGAGTACCGCGGCGATGGCACCGGCGCCCGCGCCGGCCGCCTCGGTGACCTCGCCCACGGTGGCCGCGAGGCTCACTGCGGTGCCGTCCGGTTCGCCGGTGCCGGACGTCGTCCGCTCAGGGGCGGGCGCGGTGGCCGACGGGGGGCTGCGGAACTCGTCGCGGACCTTTACGTAGTACTGGTACTCGGTGGCCGCGGCGGCTGTGATGATCGCCGTGGCGTTGAGCGCCATGGTGCGCAGCTGTTCGGTGTTGAGCCGCTGGAGGCCGGCGGCGAATTCCGGGCGGTGTGGTGCGGAGCGCAGCACGTCACCGAGGATCCGCTCGAACTCCTGGCGGTCCTCACTGAGCAGGTGCTGCGGAACGCTGTTCATGTGCATCCCCCGATGCTCCGTAGGGCTTGTGGCTCGGCATGCTGACGAGCCGTCGGGCAGAAACGGAGGGGAGCCTGCTACGGATAAGCCGATGGTAGAGCGGTGACGGCAGGAGGTGACAGGGGGTTCGAAGAAATTGGCCCCTGGCCGACGAAGTCTTCCGACGTCTCACGCCTGCCCGTCGTCGGCTCAGGGACGCAGCGGGAGTTCCTGGACCAGCAGCTTTCCTGCCATGGTCACACCGCCGTCCATGGCGACGGCCAGACCGTCCGCGTAGGTGTACGGACCGTCGACCGAGGGGCCCGTTCCGTCCTCGCCGTCCTCCGAGCCGACCTCACCCAGCAGGTACGGGATGGGGCTGTGGCCGTGCACGATGCGGGTGCCGCCGTAGGTCTCCAACAGTGAGCGCACCGCATCGGCGCCGCCCTCGTCGCGGAAGGAGAAGCGCCGGGTGAACTTGCGGAAGAGGTCCCAGACCTCGTCCGGGTCGTTGCGCGTGATCGTCTCGCGGACGGTGTCGTTGACGGCCTCGATGGAGTCGCCGTAGTCGCGGTAGGCGGTGGTGTCGGAGTGCACCAAGAGGTGGCCGTCGACCTCCTCCATGGCGTCCAGGCGGGCCATCCACTGCAGGTGGTGGTCCTGGAGGCGGTCCATGTCGGTCTTCTGGCCGCCGTTGAGGAGCCAGGCGGCCTGGAAGGTGGCGGTGCCCGCGCCGGAGTTGACGGGGGTGTCGCCGAACCGCTTGGCGCCGAGCAGCAGCAGTTCGTGGTTGCCCATGAGGGCCTTGCAGTAGCCGCCGGCGGCGGCCGCCTCGGCGGACAGGCGCATCACGAGGTCGATGACGCCGATGCCGTCCGGGCCCCGGTCGGTGAAGTCACCGAGGAACCAGAGCCGGGCGGTGCCCGCCGACCAGTTGCCCGCGTCGTCGACGAGCCCCTTCTCGTGGAGCGCGGCGAGGAGCTCGTCGAGGTAGCCGTGGACGTCCCCGACGACGAAGAGGGGGCCCGGCCGGGCGGAGGGCTGTTCGGCCACCGCGGCCTCCGGGTCGATCACGACCTGCAGCGTGTCACCCCGGTTGATCACCGGCAGGTCGCGCTGCGTCGGGGTGTACCCCTCGGGGTAACCCTCGGATTCGTCGGCGGGCCCGGAGACCTCGCCCGGTTCTGTGGTCTGTCCGTACGGACCGGCCTCGTGGACGTACGCGGGCACACGGAAATCGCGCACCGTCGGCGTCCGCACCTCGGGTCCCTGACCGGCCCCCTGCGTCATCGACCCCTCCACCACCATCGCCCGCATCTGCACCGGATCGGACTGCCTGGTCGCAGCGGCCCGCCGGTGTGTGCGCCCATCATAGGAATGCGGATCGCGCCATGTGATGACCCAGGGGTGGTGAAATGGCGCAGGGCCCCAGTTCACCGCGGTTTTCTCCCGAATTGGGCGGGGCTCTCCCCGCCCAAATCCCGTTCGGATCCTCAGTTCGGGCGTCAACCCTCTTCGGGTGACCGTGGCGGACTGACCGTCGTACGCGGTGGGCGCCGCTCGGACGAGGTCCGCACGATCAGTTCCGTCGGTATCACCTGCTCCACCGGTTGGTCCGATTCGAGCCCTTCGATGGCGTCGATGAGGAGCTGGACCACGGCTGTGCCGATCCTGCGCGGCTTGAGCGAGAGCGTGGTGATCGGAGGTTCGGTGGTCGCGTACACGGTGGACTCGCTGCAGCAGACGAGCAGCAGGTCGTCGGGGACGCGCAGACCGTACCGCCGGGCGGCGGCCAACAGATCGGTGCCGTTCGGGTCGAAGAGGCCGTAGACCGCGTCCGGGCGGTCCGGGCGGGCCAGCAGCCGGTCGGCGGCCACGGCCCCCGCGCACGGATCGTGCGCCGGATAGGCCTCGTACACCGGATCCTGGCCCACGCGCTCGCACCAGCGCAGGTATGCGGTGGTGGACAGATGCGTGTACGTGTCCGTCGTCGTGCCCGTGAGGAGGCCGATCCGGCGGGCGCCCGCGTCGGCCAGGTGGTCGAGGATGTCCAGGACGGCGGCCTCGTGGTCGTTGTCGACCCACGCGGTGACCGGCAGGGTGCCGCCCGGACGGCCGTCGGAGACCACGGGTAAGCCCTGGCGGACCAGTTCACTGACGACCGGGTCGTGGTCGGAGGGGTCGATGACCACCGTGCCGTCCAGGGCCACGTTCGACCACACGTCATGCCGCGAGGTCGCGGGGAGGATGACCAGGGCGTAGCCCCGGGCGAGCGCGGCCGACGTGGCGGCCCGCGCCATCTCCGCGAAGTACGCGAACTCGGTGAAGGTGAAAGGTTCATCCCCGTACGTGGTCACGGTCAGGCCGATGAGGCCGGACTTGCCGGTTCTGAGGGTTCGGGCTGCCGCCGAGGGGCGGTAGCCAAGTCGGTCGGCGACCTCGCGTACATGGCGTCGGGTGGCGTCCGGGAGCCGGCCCTTGCCGTTGAGGGCGTCGGAAACGGTCGTGATGGAGACTCCGGCGGCGGCGGCCACGTCCCGGATGCCCGCCCGGCCTGACCGGCTGCCTCGGCGGGGAGTTTCCGCGCGGCTCACCTGGTGCTTCCCTGCTGCTGTCATGGCGAGCCGATAGTAGGGCTCATGCGGTGGGGTAGTGCGGACGCATATGCAGTCGTTGACAGGCACGTTTCTGCATGGTCACTTGGGTGCAAATTCCTTGCATTGCAAGGGAGTTGAACGATCCAATGCCAGTACGTGACTTGTCGACGCGCATGGGCCTGCCAAGTAGCTCATGTCTCGAAGAGGTCTCAACTCACCTGCACGGGTGATGCGCGCTACGGCGTGAGCCACCGGCGCGTGCGCTCGGAAGCGATGCGCCCCCTATTTCGTACACCTTCGTGCCTTGATGCCCGTGGGGCGGATGTGACGACAGGGGTGGGGGCATCGGGCGCACGCGGTTGTCCACAGGCCATTCGCAGCGGCGCCGAATCCTCATAAGGTGAGAAGCATTACGTCGACGAGGAGGACTGCGGTGAGCGAGACGAGCCCCAAGCTGCGAGCCGAGCTGGAGGGTATCCCCACCTACAGGCCCGGCAAGCCGGCCGCGGCGGGCGGCCCGGTGGCGTACAAGCTGTCCTCCAACGAGAACCCGTATCCGCCGCTGCCCGGAGTGCTGGAGACCGTGACGGGGTCGGCCGCGTCCTTCAACCGGTACCCGGACATGGCGTGCACAGGGCTCGTGAGCGAACTCGCGGACCGCTTCGGTGTGCCGGTCACGGACCTGGCGACGGGCACCGGGTCGGTCGGCGTCGCCCAGCAGTTGCTGCAGGCGACCTCGGGCCCGGGTGACGAGGTGATCTACGCCTGGCGGTCGTTCGAGGCGTACCCGATCATCACGCAGATCAGCGGGGCCACGTCCGTACAGGTGCCGCTGACGCCGGGCGATGTGCACGACCTGGACGCGATGGCGGACGCGATCACCGACCGGACCCGGCTGATTTTCGTCTGCAACCCGAACAACCCGACGGGTACGGCGGTCCGCCGAGCCGAGCTGGAGCGCTTCCTCGACCGGGTGCCCGGCGATGTCCTGGTGGTGCTGGACGAGGCGTACCGGGAGTTCGTCAGGGATGTAGAGGTTCCGGACGGCGTCGAGTTCTACCGCGAGCGATCGAACGTCTGTGTGCTGCGCACCTTCTCCAAGGCGTACGGCCTCGCGGGCCTCCGGGTCGGCTTCGCGATCGCTCATGAGCCGGTGGCGGCCGCTCTGCGCAAGACGGCGGTGCCGTTCGGTGTGAGCCAACTCGCACAGGACGCCGCGGTCGCCTCGCTGCGGGCCGAGGACGAGCTGATCGGCCGGGTCGGCTCGCTGGTCTGCGAGCGGAAGCGGGTCGTCGAGGCGCTGCGCGGCCAGGGGTGGACGGTGCCGGAGACCCAGGCCAACTTCGTGTGGCTGCGGCTGGGGGAGCGCACGGTCGAATTCGCCGGCGCGTGTGAGCAGGCAGGTGTCGTCGTGCGGCCCTTCCCCGGGGAGGGCGTGCGCGTGACGATCGGCGAGACCGAGGCGAACGACATCTTCCTGAAGGTGACGGAGGAGTTCCGCAAGGAGATCTGAGGGTTCAGACGCTTCTGACCAGGGGGTTCGGGGATTCTTCTCCGGGCCCCCTGCTTTTGTGCACCCCCCGCTCCCGTCTCGAACAGGCATGCGTCATACTTGCTTGTGAATGTGAATGCATTCACAAGCGCGTCCCGGTTGCCCTGAGATGTACGTGACAGGCGGGACAGGCTGCGGCAGTGCCACAGCATGGAAGGAGAAGACGTGGACCTCGCTCTGGCGCCGGAGACCCTGGCGCGGTGGCAGTTCGGTATCACGACCGTCTACCACTTCCTCTTCGTCCCCCTCACGATCTCGCTCGCCGCGCTCACCGCCGGCCTGCAGACCGCGTGGGTGCGCTCGGGGAACGAGAAGTACCTCAAGGCCACCAAGTTCTGGGGCAAGCTCTTCCTGATCAACATCGCGATGGGCGTCGTCACCGGCATCGTGCAGGAGTTCCAGTTCGGTATGAACTGGTCCGACTACTCACGCTTCGTCGGTGATGTCTTCGGGGCTCCGCTCGCCTTCGAAGCACTGATCGCCTTTTTCTTCGAGTCCACCTTCATCGGTCTGTGGATCTTCGGCTGGGACAAGCTCCCGCAGAAGATCCATCTGGCCTGCATCTGGATGGTCTCCATCGGCACGATCCTGTCGGCGTACTTCATCCTCGCGGCCAACTCCTGGATGCAGCACCCGGTCGGCTACCGGATCAACGAGGCGAAGGGCCGGGCCGAGCTGACCGACTTCTGGCTCGTCCTGACCCAGAACACCGCGCTCACCCAGGTCTTTCACACCCTCTCGGCGGCCTTCCTCGCCGGTGGCGCCTTCATGGTCGGCATCGCCGCCTTCCATCTGGCCCGCAAGAAGCACATCCCGGTGATGAAGACCTCGCTGCGACTCGGCCTGGTCACCGTGGTGATCGCCGGCATGCTCACCGCGATCAGCGGCGACCTGCTCGGAAAGGTCATGTTCAAGCAGCAGCCGATGAAGATGGCCGCCGCCGAGGCGCTGTGGGACGGCGAGGCGCCCGCACCCTTCTCCGTCTTCGCCTACGGCGACGTCGACGAGGGGCACAACAAGGTCGCCATCGAGATCCCTGGCCTGCTGTCCTTCCTCGCCAACGACGACTTCGACTCGTACGTCCCCGGCATCAACGACGTCAACAAATCCGAGCAGGAGAAGTTCGGGCCCGGTGACTACCGGCCCAACATCCCCGTCGCCTACTGGGGCTTCCGCTGGATGATCGGCTTCGGCATGGCGTCCGTCGCGATCGGCGCGGCCGGCCTCTGGCTCACCCGCCGGAAGTTCCTGCTGCCTCAGCACCTGCGGGTCGGCGACGAGGAGGTGCCCCATCTGGTGCTGCTGCCGGGGAAGGCCCTCGGTCCGACCCTCACCAAGTGGTACTGGCGCATCGCGGTCCTGACCCTGGGCTTCCCGCTGATCGCGAGCTCCTGGGGCTGGATCTTCACCGAGATGGGACGCCAGCCGTGGGTCGTCTACGGCGTGCTGCGCACCGAGGACGCGGTCTCCCCCGGTGTCTCCCAGGGCGAGATCATCACCTCGATGCTCGTCTTCACCGCCCTGTACGCCGTCCTCGCCGTCGTCGAGGTGAAGCTGCTCGTGAAGTACGTCAAGGCGGGGCCGCCGGAGCTGACGGAGGCCGACCTCAACCCGCCCACCAAGATCGGCGGCGACTCCCGTGACGCCGACAAGCCGATGGCCTTCTCGTACTAGGCCGCACCGGGCCGAGGGAGCACAGTCATGGAACTTCACGACGTCTGGTTCGTCCTCATCGCCGTCCTGTGGATCGGCTACTTCTTCCTGGAGGGCTTCGACTTCGGGGTCGGTGTCCTCACCAAACTGCTGGCCCGCAACCGTCCGGAGAAGCGGGTCCTCATCAACACCATCGGGCCCGTCTGGGACGGCAACGAGGTATGGCTGCTGTCGGCGGGCGGCGCGACCTTCGCCGCCTTTCCCGAGTGGTACGCCACGCTCTTCTCCGGCTTCTATCTGCCGCTGCTGCTCATCCTGGTCTGCCTGATCGTCCGTGGAGTCGCCTTCGAGTACCGGGTGAAGCGGCCCGAGGAGAACTGGCAGCGCAACTGGGAGACGGCGATCTTCTGGACCTCATTGCTCCCGGCATTCCTGTGGGGTGTGGCCTTCGCCAACATCGTGCGGGGAGTGAAGATCGACCGGGACTTCGAGTACGTGGGCGGTCTGACAGACCTGTTGAACCCTTACGCCCTGCTGGGCGGGCTGGTCACACTGACGCTGTTCACCTTCCACGGCACGGTGTTCGTCGGCCTCAAGACCGTGGGGGCCATCCGGGAACGGGCGCGGAAACTGGCGCTGCGCGTCGGAGCCGTGACGGCAGGGCTCGCACTGATCTTCCTGCTGTGGACCCAGATCGAGAAGGGCGACGGTGTGTCGCTGGTCGCGGCGGCCGTGGCGGTCGCGGCACTGCTGACCGCGCTGGCGGCGGTGCGAGCGGGACGTGAGGGCTGGGCCTTCGCCCTGTCGGGGGTCACCATCGTGGCTGCCGTCTCGATGCTCTTCCTGACGCTCTTCCCGAACGTCATGCCGTCCTCGCTGAACGCGGACTGGAGTCTCACGGTCAGCAATGCCTCGTCCAGCCCGTACACCTTGAAGATCATGACGTGGTGTGCGGCCATCGCCACACCGGTCGTGATGCTCTACCAGGGATGGACGTACTGGGTGTTCCGCAAGCGGATCGGTACGCAGCACATCGCCGAGTCGGCGCACTGAGTCGAGCCGTACCGAGTCATGGCCGGGGGTGCGTTCGGTGATGTTTCACGTGAAACACACCCCCTCCCGGCTGAAGAGGCATGTTTCACGTGAAACATGCCTGCGAAGAAGAGGGTGTTTCACGTGAAACCGATCGACCCACGACTGTTGCGGTACGCGCGCGCCACCCGCTTCTTCCTGGTGGTCGTCGTCGGCTTGGGGGTGGTCGGAGCCACGCTGGTCATCGCGCAGGCCATGCTCATCGCGGAAGTGGTGGTCGGCGCCTTCCAGCACGGGATGCCGGTCGGTGAACTCCGCACTCCCCTGCTGCTCCTGGCGGCGGTCGCGCTGGGGCGGGCCCTGGTCTCCTGGCTCACCGAGCTGGCGGCTCACCGTGCGAGTGCGGCGGTGAAGTCCGAGCTGCGGGGGCGGCTGCTGGAGCGGTCCACCGCGCTGGGACCTGGCTGGCTGAGCGGGCAGCGCACCGGCTCGCTGGTCGCCCTCGCCACCCGGGGCGTCGACGCGCTCGACGACTACTTCTCGCGCTACCTGCCCCAGCTGGGCCTTGCCGTCGTCGTGCCCGTCGCGGTGCTGGCACGGATCGTCACCGAGGACTGGGTGTCGGCGGCGATCATCGTCGGCACGCTGCCGCTGATCCCGGTCTTCATGGTGCTCATCGGCTGGGCCACCCGTGCGCAGATGGACCGTCAGTGGCGGCTCTTGTCGCAGCTGTCGGGACACTTCCTGGACGTCGTCGCCGGGCTGCCGACACTGAAGGTGTTCGGTCGGGCCAAGGCCCAGGCCGAGTCGATCAAACGGATCACCGGCGAGTACCGCCAGGCGACCATGCGGACGCTGCGAATAGCCTTCCTGTCCTCCTTCGCCCTGGAACTGCTCGCCACGATCTCGGTCGCGCTGGTCGCGGTCACCATCGGCATGCGGCTCGTGCACGGCGAGATGGACCTGTACATCGGGCTGGTCGTCCTGGTGCTGGCCCCCGAGGCGTATCTGCCGGTCCGGCAGGTGGGTGCCCAGTTCCACGCGGCGGCCGAGGGACTCGCGGCTGCCGAGGAGATCTTCGAGGTACTGGAGACACCGGTGCCGGCCTCGGGGACCGGGGCGGTGCCGGACGCCGGTGGCCTCCACTTCGACGGGGTGACCGTCCGCTACCCCGAGCGGTCGTACGACGCCGTCTCACACGTGTCCTTCACCGTGGGCTCAGGCGAGACGGTGGCCCTCGTCGGGCCGAGTGGCGCGGGCAAGTCGACGCTGCTGAACGTGCTTCTGGGGTTCACGAAGATCACGGAGGGTGGGGTTCGGGTCGGGGCGGCGGACCTCTCCTCGCTCGACCTGGCCGAGTGGCGTTCGCGTATCGCCTGGGTGCCGCAGCGGCCGCACCTGTTCGCCGGGTCGATCGCCGAGAACGTGCGACTGGCCCGTCCTGACGCGGACGACGCGGCCGTACGGCGGGCGCTCGGTGATGCGGGGGCGCTGGGGTTCGTGGACGCGCTCCCCGCCGGGGCCAAGACGGTCCTCGGTGAGGACGGCGCCGGTCTCTCCGCCGGACAGCGGCAACGGCTCGCCCTCGCCCGTGCGTTCCTCGCCGACCGGCCCGTGCTGCTGCTCGACGAACCGACGGCCTCGCTGGACGGAGAGACCGAGGCCGAGGTCGTGGAGGCGGTACGGCGGCTTTCGGTGGGGCGGACCGTGCTGTTGGTGGTCCACCGTCCGGCGCTGCTGGGGGTGGCGGACCGCGTGGTGCGGCTGGCGGGGCGGGCGGCCGAGGAGTCGTTGGTATCCGGCCGATCCGGTGGCGCGGTCGTGAGGGCCCTAGATGCGGGGGCGGCGGACACGGAAGTCGTGCTTGACTCCCAGGATGCCGCTGCGGCGGACGCAGGACCGCGGGCAGGAGCCGGTGCCGGGAGCGTGCTGGCTCGCTCCGGGGTGCCGTCCGGCGCCTCCCGGCGACCCGTACTCGGCCGTGTCCGCACCATGGCCGGGCCGCGCCGCGGCCGGCTCACCCTCGCCCTGTTGCTGGGCAGTCTCGCACTGGGCAGCGCCGTGGGTCTGATGGCGACATCCGGGTGGCTGATCTCACGAGCCTCTCAGCAGCCCCCGGTTCTGTATCTGATGGTCGCGGTGACGGCGACGCGGGCGTTCGGGATCGGGCGGGCGGTGTTCCGGTACGCGGAGCGGCTGGTGTCGCACGACACCGTGCTGCGGATGCTGGCCGACACCAGGGTGGCCGTCTACCGCCGGCTGGAGCGGCTGGCCCCCGCGGGGCTGCGGACGACACGGCGGGGCGACCTGCTCTCGCGGTTGGTCACCGATGTGGACGCGCTGCAGGACTACTGGGTTCGCTGGCTGCTTCCCGCGGGCGCCGCGACGGTGGTCTCCGCGGCCTCGGTCGGGTTCACGGCCTGGCTGCTGCCCGAGGCCGGAGCCGCGCTCGCCGTCGGACTGTTCGCAGCCGGGGCCGGGGTGCCCCTCGTCACGGGGGCCGTGGCCAGGCGGGCGGAGAACCGGCTGGCGCCGGCCCGCGGAGTCCTCGCCACCCGTGTGGCCGATCTGCTCACCGGCACCGCCGAGTTGACGGTCGCGGGTGCCCTGCCGGCGCGCACGGCCGAGGCACGGAAGGCCGACCAGGTGCTCACCCGCATCACCTCCCGCGCCGCCACCGCCACCGCGCTCGGCGACGGGCTCACCGCGCTCGTGTCCGGGCTCACCGTCGCCGTCACCGCGCTCCTCGGGGCACAGGCCGTCGCCACCGGACGGCTGAGCGGTGTGGCCATGGCCGTCGTCGTGCTCACCCCGCTGGCCGCCTTCGAGGCGGTGCTGGGGATGCCCTCGGCCGTGCAGTTCCGCCAGCGGGTGCGCAGGAGCGCGGAGCGGGTGTACGAGGTGCTGGACGCCCCCGAACCCGTACACGAACCGGAGGAGCCGGCCGACGCACCGGTCTCGCCGTTCCCGCTGCGGCTGGCAGCGCTCGGCGCGCGGTATGCGGGGCAGGACCGTGACGCGCTCGCCGACCTGGATCTCACCCTGGAACAAGGGCGCAGGGTCGCCGTGGTCGGTGTCTCGGGAGCGGGCAAGACCACGCTCGCACAGGTACTGCTGCGCTTCCTGGACGCACGGGAGGGGACCTACACGCTGGGTGGTGTGGACGCGCACGCGCTCGAAGGAGATGCCGTACGGCGGTTCGTGGGGTTGTGTGCCCAGGACGCGCACCTTTTCGACAGCTCGGTGCGGGAGAACCTGCTGCTCGCTCGGAAGGACGCGAGTGAGGCGGAGCTGCGGGACGCGCTCGCGCGGGCGCGGCTGCTCGACTGGGCCGATGAACTGCCGGACGGGCTGGACACCCTGATCGGGGAACACGGGGCGCGGCTGTCCGGCGGCCAGCGCCAGCGACTCGCCCTCGCCCGCGCGCTGTTGGCCGGCTTCCCGGTCCTCGTCCTCGACGAGCCCGCGGAACACCTGGACCTGCCGACCGCCGATGCGCTCACCGCGGACCTGCTGGCCGCGACCGAGGGCCGCACGACTCTGCTGATCACCCATCGGCTGGCCGGACTGGAGGCCGTGGACGAGGTCGTCGTGCTTGCGGAGGGGCGCGTCGTGCAGCGCGGGGCCTATGCCGAACTGATCGCGGTGGACGGGCCCTTGAGGGCGATGGCCGAGCGGGAGGCGGCGGGAGAGCTGCTGGCACGAGTCTGAGCGCGTCGCTGCGCTCCTGGCCACCGCCGCCATGGCGGCGGCCCGGCGGGCGTTTGGCCGTGCGCCGTAGCGGCCGCGTCGGGGGGTTGACGCTTCGCCGGGCGCCGTAGCGGCCGCGTCGGCCCTCGCCGTGGAGGCGAGTCGCGACGGACG
This sequence comes from Streptomyces sp. NPDC057438, assembly GCF_042802995.1. Taxonomy (NCBI): domain Bacteria; kingdom Bacillati; phylum Actinomycetota; class Actinomycetes; order Kitasatosporales; family Streptomycetaceae; genus Streptomyces; species Streptomyces sp. NPDC057438. The sequence continues at coordinate 22,127 of NZ_JBHVDD010000045.1, read as the reverse complement.
GCCGACCCGCGATCCGGCCCATCACGGGGGGCCCGGGATCGTCGGCAAGTCTCCGCCGAACACGCCGTATCAGGGCCCCTGTTCGGCCCAGCTCCTTGACCCGTCCGAGGCACCGTTTCCCCCAGGCGTACGACTCGGACAGGACTGCGGCGCCGGGCCGGGTCACGATCGCTGACATGCGCCTCTCCCGCCGGAACCCGCTGTTCGCCGTGGTGCTGCTCTGCGCGGCGGCTGTTCTCCAGGCCGGGCCGACGATGGCCGACAGCGGTGAGGCCGCGGGCTCGTCCGGTGAGGCAGGGACCAGTGCCCGAGTGGCGCGGCTGTTCGACGAGGCGGCGGTGGCGACCCAGCGGTACGAGGCGGGGCGACGGGCCGCCGCGGCCCAGAGGACGAAGGCGCGGCGGCTGGAGAAGCTGCTCGCCCGGGAGCGGAAGCACATCGCGGCGCTGAACGCCGATCTCGGCCGGATCGCGCGCGCCCAGTACCGGGAGGGAGGCGGCGTGCCGTACACCGCGCAGATGCTGCTCGCGGAGAACCCCGAGGACTTGATGCGCGGCCGGCGGGCCGCTTGGCAGGCCGATCTGGCGGTCAACAACGCCGTGAGCAGGAATCGTCGCGCGGAGGCGAGGCTCGCCAGGGACGAGGCGAAGGCGGCCGCGGCATGGCGGGCGCTGGAGGAGTGGAGGACCGGGCTCGGCGAGATCAAACAGGCGATCCACCAGAAGCTGGAGGAGGCGCAGTGGACGCTTCAGGGAGAGGCGGACGCGTCGGTCTCGGCCGGTGCCTGCCGGGGAACCGTCCGGCTCGACCAGCCGGACGAAGGGCCTTCGAGCGCGTGGGTCACGCCCGTGGACCGGTACGAGCTCTCCGCGGGGTACGGCAGCGGTGGTGAGCGCTGGGTCAGTCGGCACACAGGACAGGACTTCGCGGTGCCGATCGGTACGCCCGTGCGGGCCGTCGGGGCGGGACGTGTGGTCAAGGTCTCGTGCGGGGGCGCCTTCGGCATCCAGATCGTCGTCGAGCACGCGGACGGGTACTACACGCAGTACGCGCACCTTGCCGCCGTCACCGTCGACCAGGGTGATCGCGTGACGGCGGGACAGTGGATCGGCCAGTCGGGCACCACCGGCAACTCCACCGGCCCCCACCTGCACTTCGAGGTACGTGTCACTCCGGAGCTGGGGTCGGGCGTGGATCCCGAGCCGTGGCTGCGGGACCACGGGGTGGAGCTGTAGCCGGCGGGTCGGCCACCAGCAGCCATGGGCGCCTGGCGGAGCGGCGGTCGGCCGGAGCGGGGCGGTCACCGTCTGCGGACGTCGATGGCGACTCGGCGCTCGTGGGGTCGGTGGGCGTCGGCTACAGGCGTTCCGCCAGCAGTTGCTCGATGACGACCGCCACACCGTCCTCGTTGTTGGCCACGGTCCGGCCCGAAGCCGCGGCGAGGACGTCCGGGTGCGCGTTGCCCATGGCGTACGACCGGCCGGCCCAGGTGAGCATCTCGACGTCGTTCGGCATGTCTCCGAAGGCGACGACCTCCTCGTGGGAGATGCCGCGCTCGGCGCAGCAGAGGGCGAGGGTGCTGGCCTTGGAGACGTCGGGCCCGCTGATCTCCAGTAGGGCGCTGGGGCTGGAACGGGTGATGGTGGCACGGTCGCCGACGGCGATCCGGGCGGTGGCGAGGAAGTCGTCGGGGTCGATCGACGGGTGGTACGCGAGGATCTTCAGTACCGGCTCGTCGTCCGCCACGCCCCCCGGGGCCAGCAGTTTCTCCGCGGGCGCGAGAGTGCCGGGGATCTCCATGTGGAGCTTCGGATACTCGGGTTCCTGATTGAATCCAAACGTCTGCTCGACTGCGTAGACCGTGCCCGGCGCTGCCTCGCGCAGCAGCCGTACCGCGTCGAGCGCGTTCTCTCTCGCCAGCTCCCGGACCTTGACGAAGCGATGGGCACCGGGACCGCCGTGCAGGTCGACCACCGCGGCGCCGTTGCCGCAGATCGCCAGGCCGTGGCCGTGCACGTGTTCACTGACGACGTCCATCCAGCGGGCGGGCCGGCCGGTCACGAAGAAGACCTCGACGCCGGCCTCCTCCGCGGCCGCGAGGGCGGCGACGGTGCGGGGGGAGACCGACTTGTCGTCACGGAGCAGGGTGCCGTCGAGGTCCGTGGCTATCAGCCGGAGCGGGACGGTCGGGGCCGGGGTCTCGGGCTGTCGCGTCGCTGAGGTCACGGGCCCCATTGTCGCGCATATGCGCGCACGGTCGTGCGGGCGGCCGCACAGGTGAGTGATCACTGGTCCGGGACGCCCGTCGCCCGTGACGCCGCGGCAGCCCTCCGCGGGCCGCTTTGAGCGGGCGCGGCCGGTGGGGCGCGCCTCGTCCGCGGCCGATCCGCGCCGCTCTCAGGCCAGCTGCGCCGGTGCCTCCATGGCGATCCGCTCGAAGACCTTCTCGTCCGCGGCGAAGTCCGAGCCCGGGACCGGCCAGTGGACCACGATGTCCGTGATGCCCAGTTCGGTGTGGCGGCCCGCGAAGTCCACGAACGCGTCCAGTGACTCGAGCGGTCGGCCGCGGTCCGGGGTGAAGCCCGTGAGGAGGATCTTGTCGAGCCGGGCGGCGTCCCGGCCGAGCGTGGCGGCTGTGTCGGCCAGCCTCTCGAGCTGGCCGCGGATGGCGTGGACCGACTGCTCGGGGGTGCCCGACTCGAACAGCTTCGGGTCTCCGGTGGTCACCCACGCCTGCCCGTACCGGGCGGCCAGCCGCATTCCGCGCGGGCCGTTGGCGGCCACCGCGAAGGGCAACCGGGGGCGCTGGACGCAGCCGGGGATGTTGCGGGCCTCGTGGGCGGAGTAGTGGTCGCCCTCGTAGGAGACGGAATCCTCGGTGAGCAGCCGGTCGAGCAGGGGGACGAACTCGGCCAGACGGTCGGCGCGCTCACGCGGTGTCCACGGCTCCTGGCCGAGCGCGGTGGCGTCGAAGCCGGTGCCGCCCGCCCCGACGCCGAGGGTGATCCGGCCGCCCGAGATGTCGTCGAGGGAGATCAGTTCCTTGGCGAGGGTCACCGGGTGCCGGAAGTTCGGCGAGGTCACGAGCGTGCCGAGGCGGATGCGTTCGGTGGCGGCGGCTGCCGCGGTCAGGGTGGGCACGGCGCCGAACCAGGGTCCGTCCCGGAAGGTGCGCCACGACAGATGGTCGTACGTGAACGCTGTGTGGAACCCGAGCTGCTCGGCCCGCTGCCAGTTGTCACGGCCCCCCTCGTGCCAGCGGAGGTACGGGAGGATCACGGTGCTCAGGCGCAGACTCATGCGACGAGCCTACGTCCGGCCGTCGGACGGTTCCGCTCAGCGCGCCTCGGGGAACAGCAGGTACCGGGGCGGAACCGCCTCGGTCAGCCACACCCCGTTGGCACTCACGCGGAAGACGTGACCGTCCCGGTGCATGGCACCGGCGTCCACCGAGAGCACGACGGGGCGGCCGCGGCGGGCACCGACGCGCGTGGCGGTCTCGAGGTCGGGTGAGAGGTGCACGTCGTGCCGGTTCATGGGGCGCAGGCCCTCGGCACGGATCGCACCGAGGAAGGCCGACACGGTTCCGTGGTACAGGTACGGCGGCGGGGTCGCCGACGGGAGGCCGAGGTCCACGTCGACGGTGTGGCCCTGGCTGGCGCGGATGCGGTCGCCCTGGACGGCGAAGCGCTGCTTGTCGTTGGCCTCGACCACGTGGTCGAGCTCCGCCCTGGTGAAGGGGAAGCCGTGGGCGGCGGCCGCCTCGATGAGGGTGTCGATCCCGATCCAGCCGCCCTCGTCGAGGGTGATCCCGATCCTCTCCGGCTGGTGCCGGAGGTGCTTGGAGAGGTACTTGGACACTCTCACGGTGCGTCGTTCGTTCATGCCGTCAGCGTGCCTGCAGAGACCCGCGTCACGCACTTGATTTTGATCCCGATGTTTGATCCACAGCGAAGTGCGTTTATCCACAGGGGAATTGCAGATTCTGTGGACAACTCGCCGCCGAATATAGGGTAATTAGTCAAGTTTGTTGCTTTCATGCATATTTGATGCCAGAGCATCCAAGGTGCGTGACTGCACCTCCCGTTCGGCTGCGGCGGTGATGAAAGCCGCAGCTCGTGCCGACCCAACCAGCTTCTCGACAGCCCGCATCGTGGAGGCCGGTATGCGTACGGAGCACGACTCGTCGACGGGTTCGACGGGGGCTCCGGGGTTCAGGTGTCGGCGCAGCTGCCGCGTGGCGAACAGCCGCATCGCGCGAGCGAGTTCGACGTCCACCGTCTGCTGAGCGAGCGGCCGCAGCCGTCGGACGAGTGCCGCCGCCTCGACCGCGTCGTCCTCGGTCGGTGGCTGGTGCGCCCCGATGTAGCGGGCGAAGACGTGCTCGGTGGTGAACTCCAGGAAACGGGTGGCGATATGTTCGACCTGGTCCCTCAACTCCCGTAGATGACCGGTGATCGCCGACAGCGGCACTCCTGCTCCGTGCAACTCCGCGGCCACGGACAGCTCCTGGGGGCTCGGTACGAGAAAGAGGTCTTCCTCGCCGGGGACCCGCTCCAGCACACCCAGCCGGATGGCGTCCGCCACCGCCGCCTCGTCCGGAACGCCGCCGAACCGCTCGACCAACTCGGCCCGTGAGATCCGTACCGCCTTCTCGTCGGTCCACGGCCCGTCGACCTCCGCGGCCAGACCCAGTACTCCGCCGAGGCCACGGCCTGTGTCCCAGGCTTCCAGAAGCTCCTTGATGGAAGCCAGGGTGTAGCCGCGGTCGAGGAGGTCGGCGATCTGGCGCAGTCTGGTCAGATGTGCGTCCGCGTACACGTTGGCCCGGCCGTGCCGCTGGGGGCGGGGCAGCAGCCCCCGATCCTGGTAGGCGCGGATCGTCCTGACCGTGGCGCCGCTGTGGTGCGCCAGGTCCTCGATGCGGTAAGCGGGCCCGGCCGGTTGGTCGTTCACCACCCTCGTGCCTCTCTCCGCCGACGAGCGTCGGGCTGCCGCACGTGCCCGCACCGGGTCCACGCCGGTGTGCGCGCACCGGCGGTGGCGTGCCGCGACGCCGCCGGTGAACTCTCCCTGCGGTCGGCTCTCTTGTGCGGCGATCCCTCCCGCGAGGGGCGGGAGTGCGCGCGCGGGCTGCGGGCGACGTCCGCCCCGCGTTCCTTCCTCTGCCGGTCGAGGGAAACCCCGCGTGGACTGCCCCCGTGGTGCCTGTTTCCGGTCCCGCCCGCCCCGGGGCTCACAGCGGTGGCTCCAGCCGGGCGAGTGCGCGCAGGGCCCGCGGGGCGAACCGGGACAGGAAACGACCCGCGCGGGCTTCCGGGGTGACGGGCACGACTGCCTGGTTGTGGACGACCGCGCGCAGAACCGCGGCCGCGACGTTCTCCGGCGGGTAGTTCCGCAGTCCGTACAGCCTCGCGGTCCTCCGCTGCCGGCGTTTCTCCTCCTCGGGTTCGACGCCGGCGAAGCGCGCCGTCGAGGTGATGTTGGTGTTGACGATGCCGGGACAGATCGCCGACACCCCGATGCCCCGTCCGGCCAGCTCCGCGCGCAGGCACTCGCTCAGCATCAGGACGGCCGCCTTGGAGGTGCTGTACGCGGGCAATGACCTGGAGGGCAGATAGGCGGCGGCCGAGGCGGTGTTGACGATGTGACCGCCCTGGCCGCGCTCGGCCATCTGCCTGCCGAACAGCCGGCAGCCGTGGATCACACCCCACAGGTTCACGTCGAGGACCTTCCGCCAGTCCTCCGTGGTGGTGTCGAGGAAGGACCCCGACAGCCCGATTCCCGCGTTGTTCACCAGCACGTCGACCACGCCGTACTCGGCGGCGACCTTCTCGGCGAGCTTCACCATGGCCTGCTCGTCCGAGACGTCGGCCACCTCGGCCCAGGCAGCGGGCGCCCCGATCAACCGGGACAACTCCGCTGTCCGGGCGGCTCCTTCGGCGTCGAGGTCGACGGCGACGATGCGTGCCCCGGCCTCGGCGAACGCGAAGGCCGTGGCCCGGCCGATCCCGGAGGCCGCACCCGTCACCAGCACCAACTGGCCACCGAACCGGTCCGCGTACGTCCCGGTGGACACCGGTGCGGGCCGCCCGCCCTCGGTCGCCGTGACGAACTCGGTTATCCAGGAGGCGAGTTGATCGGGTCGCGTACGCGGGATCCAGTGCTTGGCGGGCAGAGTGCGGCGGGTGAGCTGCGGAGCCCACGATTCCAGGTCGTCGTGCAGCTGCTCGGAGAGGAACTGGTCGCCCAAGGGAGTGATGAGCTGCACGGGCGCGTGGGCGTACGCGTCGTCCCGGGGGCGGGCCAGACGGGTACGCATGTTGTCCCGGTACAGCCACGCCCCGTGCGCGGCGTCCGTGGGCAGCGACGGGCTGGGGTAGCCGCCCCGGGGCAGCCTCTCGGCCCGTCGGACCAGGCCGGGCCAATGCCGACCGAGGGGGCCGCGCCAGGCGAGCTCGGGCAGTGCCGGCGTGTGCAGCACGTAGATGTACCAGGATCTGGCGCCCTGACCGAGGAGTTGACCGATCCGGCGCGGGGTCGGGCGCTTCACCCGCCGCTTGATCCAGTGCCCCATGTGGTCGAGGGACGGGCCCGACATCGAGGTGAAGGACGCGATACGTCCCTCGGTGCGCTCGACCGTCACGAACTCCCAGCCCTGTACGGAGCCCCAGTCGTGCCCCACCAGGTGGACGGGGCGGCTCGGGCTGACCGCGTCCGCCACCGCCAGGAAGTCGTCCGTCAGCTTCTCCAGGGTGAAACCGCCGCGCAGCGGCTCGGGCGCCGTCGACCCGCCGTGCCCGCGCACGTCGTACAGCACCACGTGGAAGCGCTCCGCCAGCCGTGCGGCGACCTCGGACCAGACCTCCTTGGTGTCGGGATAACCGTGCACGAGCAGCACGGTCGGTTGCTCGGGGTCGCCCAGCTCGGCCACGCACAGCTCGACCCCGTCCGCGCGCACCCGGCGCATACGCGCGCCTTGGAGTCCCAGCGCGTCCCTCATGCTTCCCCCTTCGGTCATCGGCACGTCTCCTCCGCCCACCGCCGGACGTGCGGCAGGTCGTCGTCGAGCCAGAATGCGCTCTCCTCGGCCTCTCTCGAGTCGGTGACGACGAGGATCTCCTCGAACTTCACGCCCGTGCCCCGGAAGCCGAGGTGGGGCTCGACCGCCCACAGTCCCGGCCGGGGCGGGTGATCGGAGAACCGGTACGGCGACCACAGCGGCGACCAGCCGTCGCGGTGCCCGCGCAGAGCGTCGGACGCGAGCCCCTTCAACGCCTGGGTACCGAACCCGAACACTTGCGGTGACCAGCGGCGTTCCCTGACCCGGTCCACCTTGTGCGCGATGACGCCGAAGGGGTAGGCGCGATGGCGGTTGGCATACCCCTGACGGACCATGAGGCGGTCCACGTCCTCATAGATCTCGCGCAACGACCGGCGCTCGCGCACCTCGCGCAGGATCAGCTCGCGGTGTGCTCGAAGGTCCGTCATCAGCCTGTCGTGCAGCGGGCTCGGCCCGAGGCAGCCCGAGTAGCCGATGTCCGCCGTATAGCCCTTGTATATGGGGGCCATGTCGAGGATGAAGGGCATTCCCGCTTCGAGGCGGCGGTCGGTGGGGAAGAACTGCAGCGGCACCCGGAAGTTCACGAACGCCGTGCGGTCCCCGAACCATGCGAACGGCAGGTGGAACCAGTCCCGCACACCGCGCTCGCTCAGCCACCGGCGCTGCATCCGGGCCGCTTCGCGCTCGGTCACGCCCGGCTTCAGCTGAGCCGCGACCGCTTCGGCGCACTCGTACGCGAGCGTCTGGACCTGCCGGAAACCTCGCAGCTCCGCGGTGAGTCCGCCGATCGACGCCGAGGTCATGTCACTCACTGCCCCACCTGTCCTCATCGACTACGGTCCGTGTTCGCAATGTGACATCAATGAATGTGACAGTGATGGGCGGCTGCGTCAATGGGGTGGCGACGGCTGTGGAGAACCCACGAGGACGAGAAGGGCACGCCCGGTTGGGCACGAAACGGCGATGCCGAGCGTTCCCACCATGACGGCCGCCGTCCTGTGGCACGGCCTCTCGTCCCGGTTCGACCTTCAGGGTGACCCCTAGGGGGCCCGGCGGTGGATGCCCCCTACGGGCCCGTACGACTCGAGAGTGATGCGGAGACAGCTCTGCGGGGTGACGACCGCGGCGGGTCCGTGGTCCTAATGTCTAGATCGTGACTGTGATCGCGACCGAAAGCCTGAGCAAGCGGTTCCCGAGGGTGACCGCTCTTGACCGGCTCTCCGTGGACATCGGACCCGGTGTGACGGGACTCGTCGGTGCCAATGGCGCCGGCAAGTCCACACTGATCAAAATCCTGCTGGGTCTGTCCCCCGCCTCGGAGGGCCGTGCCGAGGTGCTCGGACTGGACGTCGCCACCAAGGGCGGCACCATCCGTGAGCGCGTGGGGTACATGCCGGAGCACGACTGCCTGCCGCCCGACGTCTCGGCCACCGAGTTCGTCGTGCACATGGCCCGCATGTCGGGACTCCCTCCGACGGCCGCGCGTGAGCGCACCGCGGACACCCTGCGCCATGTCGGCCTGTACGAGGAGCGGTACCGCCCCATAGGCGGCTACTCCACGGGCATGAAGCAGCGGGTGAAACTCGCCCAGGCCTTGGTGCACGACCCGCAGCTGGTCTTCCTGGACGAGCCGACCAACGGCCTGGACCCGGTCGGCCGGGACGAGATGCTCGGCCTGATCCGCCGCATCCACACCGACTTCGGCATCTCGGTGCTCGTCACCTCGCATCTGCTCGGCGAGCTGGAACGCACCTGCGACCACGTCGTCGTGGTCGACGGCGGCAAGCTCCTGCGGTCCAGTTCCACCAGGGACTTCACCCAGAGCACGGCGACCCTCGCGATCGAGGTCACCGACAGCGACGAATACCCCGACGGCACTGATGCCCTGCGCACGGCGCTCCACGCACGCGGGGTGACCGTGTCCGAGGGAAGCGGCCTCCCGGGCGCCGGACACATCCTGCTGATCACCGCCCAGGGGGACGAAACCTACGACCTGGTCCGCGACGTCGTCGCCGACCTGGGGCTCGGCCTCGTCCGCATGGAGCAGCGCAGGCACCAGATCGCCGAGGTCTTCCAGGACAACGACGAGCAGACGGGCACTCGCAGCGCCCAGGACGCAGGGAAGGAGGCGGTCGGCCATGGCGGTTGAGCAGCACGGTGCAGCAGCATCGGCCCTCACCGGACAGCCCGCTCGCACGGGCGAGCAGAGCCGCATCCACAACATCGGATACCGCTCGTACGACGGCCCCCGCCTGGGTCGCGCCTACGCCCGCCGCTCGCTGTACTCCCAGTCCCTGCGCGGTGCCTATGGACTGGGCCGCTCGGCCAAGTCCAAGGTGCTGCCCATGCTGCTGTTCGCGGTGATGTGCGTGCCGGCGGCCATCATGGTGGCGGTTGCGATCGCCACCCAGTCCCAGGGCCTGCCCATCACGGACCTGCCCGTCAAGTACACCGAGTACGCGGTCATCATGCAGGCCGTCATCGGCCTGTATGTCGCCTCCCAGGCACCGCAGGCCGTCTCGCGCGACCTGCGCTTCAAGACCGTCCCGCTCTACTTCTCGCGACCGATCGAGACCGCCGACTACGTACGCGCGAAGTTCGCGGCGCTGACCTCGGCGCTCTTCATCCTGACCGCGGTGCCCCTGCTCGTGCTCTATGTGGGCGCGTTGCTGGCCAAGTTCGACTTCACCGACCAGACCAAGGGACTGGCACAGGGACTGGTGGCCGTGGCACTGCTGTCGCTCCTCTTCGCCGGCATCGGCCTGGTGATCTCGGCGGTCACTCCGCGACGCGGCTTCGGCATCGCGGCCGTCATCGCCGTTCTGACCATCTCCTACGGGGCCGTGTCCGTCGTCCAGGCCATCGCGGACGAGCAGTCCAGTGCCGGCGCTGTGCCCTGGCTCGGCCTCTTCTCGCCGATCACCCTGATAGACGGCGTACAGACCGCCTTCCTGGGCGCCGCCTCCGCCTTCCCCGGCGGACACGGGCCCTCCAGCGGGCAGGGAGTCCTCTACCTCTTCGTCGTCCTGGGTCTCATCGTCGGCTCCTACGGCCTGCTGATGCGCCGCTACCGGAAGGTCGGGCTGTGACCACCCTCAACATCGACCACGTCTCACGCTGGTTCGGCAACGTGGTGGCGGTCAACGACGTCACGATGACGATCGGCCCCGGTGTCACCGGCCTGCTCGGCCCGAACGGCGCCGGCAAGTCCACCCTCATCAACATGATGGGCGGATTCCTCGCCCCGTCCACGGGCTCCGTCACCCTCGACGGGACGCCGGTGTGGCGCAACGAGCAGATCTACAAGCACATCGGCATCGTCCCCGAGCGCGAGGCGATGTACGACTTCCTCACCGGCCGCGAGTTCGTCGTCGCCAATGCCGAGTTGCATGGCCTCGGGGCCAGGGCCGCCCAGCGGGCGCTCGCCACGGTGGAGATGGAGTACGCGCAGGACCGCAAGATCTCGACGTACTCCAAAGGCATGCGCCAGCGAGTGAAGATGGCGTCCGCCTTGGTCCACGAGCCGTCCCTGCTCCTGCTGGACGAGCCCTTCAACGGCATGGACCCCCGTCAGCGCATGCAGCTCATGGATCTGCTGCGGCGCATGGGCGACGAGGGCCGCACGGTGCTGTTCTCGTCCCACATCCTCGAAGAGGTCGAGCAGTTGGCGGCCCATATCGAGGTGATCGTCGCCGGCCGGCACGCGGCGAGCGGTGACTTCCGGCGTATTCGCCGCCTGATGACCGACCGCCCGCACCGCTATCTGGTGCGCTCCAGCGACGACCGTGCACTGGCCGCCGCACTGATCGCCGACCCGTCGACCGCCGGGATCGAGGTGGACCTGGCCGAGGGCGCGTTGCGTATCCAGGCCGTCGACTTCGGCAGGTTCACGACGCTGTTGCCGAGGGTGGCCCGGGACCACGGCATCCGTCTGCTCACGGTCTCGCCGTCGGACGAGTCGCTCGAGTCCGTCTTCTCGTATCTCGTCGCGGCGTAGGAGGCCGAAAATGTACGACCCCACAGTCGCCCGGCTCACCTACCGGGCTCTGCTCGGCCGCCGTCGGGCTCTCATTCTCAGTGCGCTTCCCGCCCTGCTGATCCTGCTCTCGGTGGCCGTACGTGCCCTGAGCGGAGCCGACGACCAGGTGGCCGCGGACCTCCTCGGAGGGTTCGCTCTCGCCACGATGGTGCCGATCATCGGCGTCATCGCCGGGACCGGTGCGATCGGGCCGGAGATCGACGACGGTTCCGTGGTGTATCTGCTGGCGAAGCCGGTGAAGCGGCCGACGATCATCTTCACCAAGCTGATCGTGGCCATCGCCGTGACCATGGCGTTCTCGGCCGTGCCGACCCTCGTCGCGGGCCTGATCCTGAACGGCAACGGACAACAGATCGCGGTCGCCTACATGGTGGCGGCACTGGTGGCCTCGATCGCGTACGCGGCGATGTTCCTGCTGCTGGGTACGGTCACCCGGCACGCGGTCGTCTTCGGGCTCGTGTACGCGCTCGTCTGGGAGGCGCTCTTCGGGTCCTTGGTGGACGGGGCGCGCACGCTCAGTGTTCAACAGTGGTCGCTCGCCGTCGCTCAGAAAGTCACCGATGGCGGTCTGGTGACGTCCGACGTGGGGCTGCCGACCGCGGTGATTCTGCTGACGGTGGTCACGGCGGGAGCGACCTGGTACGCGGGGCAGAAGCTGCGGACACTGAAGCTGGCCGGCGAGGAGTGACGGCACGCTCCGGGGCGCTCAGCCCCGGAGACCCACCTCTCCGATCTTGACCAGGGCTTCACGCGCGTCCGGGCACACTGGGCGACGGGAGACACGGAGGCGTACGCGGCCGGAAGGGGCGGCCCGGAGGCAGGAGGCACGGGGATGGCGACAGAGGTGGCGCCCGAGGGCGGCGACGCACCGAGGACGGGGGCCGACGGCACCGGCAGGGATGACCCGGGCTCGTTGTCCGGAGGGGGTGTCGAACGCCCAGCCACGGCAGGCGGTGGCTTCGGGGCCGGTGCGGGTTCGGGCTCCGGCGGGGTGGCGGGTGCCGAGGAGGGCCCCGGGCGAGGAGCGGTCCCAGGGCAGGGCGCCTGGGACGACGTCGTACTGGACGAGGACTTCATACGGGACGCCGAGACCGCCGAGCCGTCGGCGCGGGCACGGATGCTCGCGGCGCGTTGGCGGCAGGAGGCGCCCGATCCTCAGCCCTGGCGTTCGGACGAGCCGCCCGCCGGGTGGTTCTTCAGCAAGGCGCGGCGTCGCAGGTGGCGCCGCCGGTGACAGTCCCCGTCGGGCGGCGGCCGGGCGAGGGATATTCGGTGGCGGACAACTCGCCCGCCGGGCAGAGTGGTTGATGTCCAGGTCGCCGGATCGAGTCGGCGCCACGTGCTGGGAGAGGAGCCCGATGATGCTGTCCTTCAGGCGCAGTACGTCGAGTTCCCCGCAGGGCAGCCTACGGCGGGTTCCGGAGTAGTTACCCCTCCGTCGAGTCCGCACCCCCAGCGGGGGGCTGCCCGGGGCGGCCGCTTCGAGCGCGCGAGTCACCTCGCGTGGGCCGCCCACCCGGAGGATTGGCCGAGTGGTAAGGCACCGGCTTGCTAAGCCGTGGTCGGGTTTTGCCCGCGCACGTTCGATTCGTGCATCCTCCGCCGTTTCGCTGGAGCCGTGACCTGGCCCGACCTCTGGGCTGGGGGTACGCGCCGGGGCACTCCGGCTGTGCTGGGGCCGCCGCACACATCGTGGCGCCCGGCACCGGCTGCCCGGCCGCACGTTCCACTGCCCGGGGGGCAGGCTTCCGCAACCCCGCCCCGCGTTCGCGCCGCTGTCGACTCCGCCCGACACCGCGCTCACCCCGCCGTTCGCGCCGCCCGCTACCGGGTGGTCTCGCTGTCGTCCGCTCCCGCGGCTTCCCAGCGTGCGGTGGCGTCGGCCCCCGGCGGCCCGCAGGCCGTAAGGCGAACGCACCCCGTCCCGATGCCCCGTCCCGATGCCCCGTGCCGACGCCCGTCCGGTCTGCCCGGGGTCTCGGTGTGTCCCGGCTGGTCCGGCTGGGCGCCGTGCGTTCGGGCGGGGGCTAGGCGAGCAGGCGGTCCAGTACCGCGGCGATGCCGTCGTCGTCGTTGGAGGCGGTGACCTCGTCGGCGATGGCCTTGAGGTCGGCGTGGGCGTTGGCCATGGCCACGCCGTGGGTGGACCAGGTGAACATGGGGATGTCGTTCGGCATGTCGCCGAAGGCGATGGTGTCGGTGCGCTTCGCACCGAGGCGGCGGGCGGCGAGGGAGAGACCGGTGGCCTTGGTGAGGCCGAGCGGGAGGAGTTCCACGATGCCCTCGCCGGCCATGGCGACCGTGACGAAGCCGCCGGCGGCCTGGCGGGAGGCTTCGGCGAGCTCGTCGGTGGTCAGGGTGGGGTGCTGTATGTAGATCTTGTTCAGCGGGGCCGCCCAGAGGTCGGACACGTCCGTGAGCGGGGTGGTGGGGAGGGATCCGTGCAGGGCGTACCCGGGGCCGACGAGTATTTCGCCTTCCAGGCCCGCCCGGCTGGCCGCCAGATGCAGGGGGCCGACCGCCGCCTCGATCTTGGCGAGGGCCACGGCGGCGAGCTGCCGGTCCAGGGTGACGGCCGTGAGCAGACGGTGCTCACCGGCGTCGTAGACCTGGGCTCCCTGGCCGCAGACGGCCAGGCCCGTGTAGCCGAGGTCGTCGAGGATGTGGCGGGTCCACGGGACGGCGCGGCCGGTGACGACGATGTGGGCGGCCCCCGCGGCGGTGGCCGCGGTGAGCGCCTCACGGGTGCGCCGGGAGATGGAGTCGTCGGAGCGCAGGAGCGTTCCGTCGAGGTCGGTCGCGATCAGCTTGTACGGGAAGCCCGAGGGCCGCACGGAAGATGCGCGGACCTCGGGCGTCCCGGACGGCGCGGTCGTTCCGGACGGCGCGGTCGTCGCGGTCGTCCCGGAGTCCGTGGTACCCCCGGCGGCAGCCGCTTCGCTCACTTGGCCACCGGCTCCAGTACCTCGCGGCCGCCCAGGTAGGGGCGCAGGACCTCGGGGACGCGGACGGAGCCGTCAGCCTGCTGGTGGTTCTCCAGGATGGCCACGATCGTGCGCGGGACGGCGCAGAGCGTGCCGTTGAGCGTGGCCAGCGGCTTGACCTGCTTGCCGTCACGGACGCGGATCTGCAGACGCCGCGACTGGAACTCGGTGCAGTCGGAGGTCGAGGTCAGCTCGCGGTACTTGCCCTGGGTGGGGATCCACGCCTCGCAGTCGAACTTGCGCGAGGCCGAGGAGCCGAGGTCGGCGGAGGCGACGTCGATGACGCGGAAGGGCAGTTCCAGCGACGTCAGCCACTGCTTCTCCCAGTCCAGCAGGCGCTGGTGCTCGGCCTGGGAGTCCTCCGGCGCCACGTACGAGAACATCTCGACCTTGTCGAACTGGTGGACGCGGAAGATGCCTCGGGTGTCCTTGCCGTGCGAACCGGCCTCGCGGCGGAAGCAGGGGGAGAAACCGGCGTAGCGCAGGGGAAGGCGGTCGGCGTCGATGATCTCGTCCATGTGGTACGCCGCCAGCGCGACCTCGGAGGTGCCGACCAGGTAGAGGTCGTCCTTGTCGAGGTGGTACACGTCCTGGGCGGCCTGGCCGAGGAAGCCGGTGCCGGCCATCGACTGCGGGCGGACCAGCGCCGGGGTCAGCATCGGGGTGAAGCCGGCCGCGGTGGCCTGGGCGATCGCCGCGTTGACCAGGGCGAGTTCGAGGAGGGCTCCGACGCCCGTCAGGAAGTAGAAGCGCGAGCCCGAGACCTTGGCGCCGCGTTCGGTGTCGATGGCGCCGAGGATCGTGCCGAGTTCGAGGTGGTCCTTCGGCTCGAAGCCCTCGGCCGCGAAGTCACGGATCTCGCCGTGGGTCTCCAGCGTGACGAAGTCCTCCTCGCCGCCGACGGGGACGTCGGGGTGGACGAGGTTGCCGAGCTGGAGGAGGAGCTCCTGGGTCTCGGTGTTGGCCGCGTCGCGCTCGGCGTCGGCGGCCTTGACGTCGGCCTTGAGCTGTTCCGCGCGCTTGAGCAGCTCGGCCTTCTCCTCGGCGGAGGCCTTGGGGATCAGCTTGCCGAGCGACCTCTGCTCGGCGCGGAGCTCGTCGAAGCGGACGCCGGAGGACCTGCGCCGCTCGTCGGCGGACAGGAGGGAGTCGACGAGCGCGACGTCCTCTCCACGGGCGCGCTGGGAGGCGCGCACACGGTCGGGGTCCTCACGGAGCAGGCGAAGGTCAATCACCCTCCAAGGCTACCGGTGCGTGCTTCCGGCCCACGAATCGAATTCACCGCATGACCTTTTCTGTGGGTTTTCGACCGGAATGTCGAGGGCGGAAGAGGGGGAGGCGGGCCCCGAGGCGGACCAGGCGGCAGGGGTGGTGAAAGTCAATGAGGGGAGGGCGGCCCCCTGAAAGAGGGGGGATCGCGGCGCCTGGTTGACTCGACTCCCTTGTCGCGTAGGGGACTTGAGGATCGGTCGTCCACAGCGGTCCGCAGTCTCGCAGAGTTATCCACAGGCTGTGCGAAAGATCTGTGGACTACGGGGCGGGTCGGCAGGGGCGTCGGGGGCCCGCTTGAGGATTCCCGGCTCAAACCGCCTTCACGCCCACTTTCGAGTGGATTCGCAGGTAAATGGGTCGCTCTAAAGGATTGACGGGGGAAACGCGTGGACGAAGAGTGACCTACGGGGTTGTGGACGCACCGGCGGCCACCAAGGGGATTTGTCGACTGTGTAGTGATGTGTTGTCGACTTGTCCCCAGGTCGAGAAGCCGCCCTGTGGATAACTTCTGTGGACAAAGAAAATAGGCAGGTAGGACTGGCGGCAGGCGCGCCGGGTCTACCTGCGCGGCAGGCGCGCCGGCTCGGATCCCGGGAAGAAGCTGTCCTGCATCCGCCATCAGCGGGGGCCCGCTGCCAGTGGGGCCCGTCGCTCTAGAACCGGCCGTCCTGGCAGCGCGCCACCCAGTCCGCCGCGGCCACGAACTCGGCCTCTGAGGTGCCCGGCAGAGTCGGCCGGATCTTCGCGGTGGCGGCGTCCGCACGCGGGTACGAACCGAGGAAACGGACCTGGAGGCAGATCCGCTTGAGGCCCATCAGGGCCTCGGCCACCCGGCGGTCGGAGATATGGCCCTCGGCGTCGATGGCGAAGCAGTAGTTGCCGATGCCCTCGCCGGTCGGGCGGGACTGCAGCAGCATGAGGTTGACGCCGCGGACGGCGAATTCGCCGAGGAGGTCGCGCAGTCCGCCGGGGTGGTCGTCGCGCTGCCAGATGACGACGGACGTCTTGTCGGAGCCCGTCGGGGCGGCGGGCCGGGCGGGGCGGCCGACCAGGACGAACCGGGTCTGGGCGTTCTCCGCGTCATGGATCTCGGTCTGCAGTGCCTCCAGGCCGTACCGCGCGGCCGCGAACTCCCCGGCGAAGGCGGCATCGTAACGGCCCTCCTGGACGAGGCGGGCGCCGTCGGCGTTCGAGGCGGCGGACTCCCAGACGACGTCCGGGGAGAGGTGGGCCTTCATCCAGTTGCGGACCTGCGGCTGGGCGGCCGGGTGCGCGGTGACCGTCTTGATCTCCGACAGCTTGGTGCCCGGCCGGACCAGCAGCGCGAAGGTGATCGACAGGAGCACCTCGCGGTAGATCATCAGCGGGGCGCCGGCGACCAGCTCGTCGAGGGTGGTCGTGATGCCGCCCTCGACGGAGTTCTCGATCGGGACGAACGCTGCCTCGGCCTCGCCGTTGCGGACGGCGTCGAGCGCTGCGGGAACGGACACCATCGGGACGAGCTCGCGGGTCGCGGCCTCCGGCAGCGTGCGCAGGGCGACCTCGGTGAAGGTGCCCTCGGGGCCGAGGTACACGTAGCTGGCTGGCATGGGCTCACCCTAATGGCCTTGCGGGGCCCCGGCGCACGCATGCGGTCCCACCACCCCTGCGAGCGACGCAGGGCCCGCGGGGGGAGTCGCGAGGCACCCGCATGCCTCCTCGGGGCCCGGCGTCGGACCGATCCCGAGATTCCGAGGGCGGTCGTCGCACCTACGGGCCGGCTCACCACCCACCGGCCACCCACCCACCGGTCGGCCACCCACCCACCGGCCACCCGCCCACCGGTCGGCCACCCACCGGCCGGCTACGCACCGGCCACCCGCCCACCGGTCGGCCACCCACCGGCCGGCTACGCACCGGTCGGCCACCCACCGGCCGGCTACGCACCGGCCGGCCACCCACCGGCCGGCTACGCACCGGTCACCCTTCCAGTAGCCGCTGCCCCACGTACTCCCCCTCCGCCGCGCCGCCGGGCACCGCGAAGAGGCCGCTGGACTCGTGGCGGATGAACGTGGAGAGGGCGTCGCCGCGGTCGAGTTTGCGCTGGACGGTGACGAAGCCGCGGAGGGGGTCGGCCTGCCAGCAGACGAAGAGGAGGCCGGCGTCGGGCACCCCCTTCGCGTCGATGCCGTCGTGGAAGGAGAACGGGCGGCGGAGCATGGCCGCGCCGCCGTTCTGATCCGGACGGGTGATACGGGCGTGCGCGTTGATCGGCACGAGGAGATTGCCCTGGGCGTCGGTCTTCTCCAGGTCCATCGCGGTCGTCTCGGTCGCCTCCTTGCCGCCGCTCAATGGCGCGCCGTCGGACTTGCGCCGCCCGATGACACCTTCCTGCGCCTTGACCGAGAGCTGTTCCCAGTCGTCCAGGAGCATGCGGATGCGGCGTACGACGGCGTAGGAGCCGTTCGCCATCCACTCCGGGTCGCCGGAGGTGGCCGGGGAGGCGGACGCGGGTACGAAGATCCGCTCGTCGAAGTCGGACTCGGCCGGCTTCGGGTTGCGGGTGCCGTCGATCTGGCCCATCAGGTTCCGTGCCGTCATGGGGTGGGCCGTGGCGCCCGGCGAACGGTTGAAGCCGTTCATCTGCCAGCGCACCCGGGCCGCGCTGCCCGCGTCCTTCTGGATCGCGCGCAGGGCGTGGAAGGCGACGAGTGCGTCGTCGGCTCCGATCTGTACCCACAGATCGCCGTCGCTGCGCGTCCTGTCGAGCTGGTCCGAGGAGAAGTCGGGCAGCGGATCCAGGGATTCCGGGCGCTGCTTCTCCAGACCGGTACGGGCGAAGAAGCTGTGTCCGAACCCGAAGGTGACCGTCAGGGAGGACGGTCCGGCGTCACGGGCGATATCGGTGTCGTCCTGAGCCGTGGGCTCGCCCGCCATCAGCCGCCGGGCCGTGTCCGACCAGCGGCGCAGCAGGGCGGCCGCCTCCTTGCGCCCCACCCCGGCGGCCAGGTCGAACGCGACGAGGTGGCCGCGGGCCTGGAGGGGAGTGGTGATCCCCGGCTGATGTTTCACGTGAAACCTCTCCTCCCCCGCACCGAGGGAGGAGAGCGGCGTGACCTTCTCGCCCGAGGAGGACGAGGAGGAGGACCCGGCCGCGTAACCGGCGGCGGCGCCTGCCGCGCCCAGCGCGAGGCCGGTCGCGCCGGCGGTACCCAGCAGCAGGCGGCGTGAGATGGCCCCACCGGCGGCGGAGGTGTCACCGTTTCCTCCCGCCCCCGAAGGGCCGGACGACGGCCGCGCGTCGTGCTCGGCCGCTCGCGACCGTGCGGCACCGTTTGCCTGCCCGGCACCGACCGTGCGCCCGGCACGGACCGCGAGTCCGGCATGCGCACCGGAGCCCGCGCTGTCATCAGCGCCGGCGCCGGCCGCATGCCCGTCACCGCCCCGCGCCCCGTCCGGTGTGACGGAACCGCCTTCGACAAGATCCTGGTCAGCCATGGTGTGTTTCAGCCGATCTTCGCGTTCTTGCTGACGGTCACCTGGTCGATCTCAGATGTCCGTACGGTGATCTCGATGTTCCAGTCGCCCGCCATGGGGATCTGGACGCCGTTCGCCGTCCAGTGACCGGTGGTGACGCGCTCGGGGACGACGGGCAGGGGGCCGATCTCCTTGGCCTTCAAGGTGAAGGCCACCTTCACCTCGGGGACGTCGAAGGGTTTGCCGTCGGGGCCCTGCACGTAGACGTGCATCTCGTTGGCGCCCACGCGCGCGGGGTCGATCTGCAGCCGGGCCACGCCCTTGCCGTTCTTGCCGCCCGTGTCGAACGACATGTCCAGCGCCAGGGCTCCCGACGTCTCGTTCTCCTGCCGCACGGCGGCGTTGGCCGCCTTGGCCTCCTCCACCGTGCGGCCGGGTTCGGCAGCGGTCAGCGCCGTCGTGACGGCGAGCAGGATGACGGCGACGCCGGCCTCCGCCAGTACGGACCGGCGAAGCCCCCTACGGCCGGGATCGGCGTTGCGAAGGCGCTTCTCCCGAGTGCTCGCCACCGCGGCGCGCTGCCGGGCGAGCTGGGCGGCCCGCTCGGAACCGTCGTCGGCCGCCTTTCCGGCACCACCGCTCGTGCTCCCCGCGGACCCGACGGTGGCACGCGCAGCCGCCGGCTCCTTCTCCGCCACGGCTCCCGCGTCCGGTGCGTTCTGCGTGTTCTCCGCGGCCTCGGAGGTATCCGTCTCCGCTGCCGCCGGTGCTTCCGCCAGCTGCGCGGTCCACCGGCGGGAGATCCACGCGATCCCGACCAGTACGGCGACCAGGCCGATCTTCACGAGCAGCAACTGCCCGTACGAGGTGCCGGTGAGCGCGGACCAGGTGCCGACCTGGCGCCATGACTGGTAGATGCCGGTCGCGGTCAGTACGAGCACGCTGCCGAACGCGACCCGTGAGAACCGTCGTACGGCCGCGCTCTCGATCTGGGCGTCCACCGGCACCCGGAACAGTGCCACGAGCAGTGTCGCCAGGCCGCCCAGCCAGGCGGCGACCGCCAGCAGGTGCAGGATGTCGACGGGCATCGAGATGCCTGTCTGGATGCCGGTCGAGGCGTGCTCGGCCATCGCCCAGCTCGCGGCGAGACCCGCGGAGACCACGCCCCCGCCGATGGCCAGCCCGAGGGTGAGATCCCGTCGGAACGAGCCGTCGTCCTCGACCTCGTCTTCGCTCTCGTCCCCTTCGTCCCCTTCGTCCTCGCTCCCGGGCGCGGAGTCGGCCTCCACGGCCTCCACGGTCTTCCCAGGATCGCCAGGCTCCCCGGACTCCTCCTCGACCTCCTCGTCCCGCCGTGCGTACGCGCCGAACAGCACCGCGATGAACAGGGCCGCCGCGGCGAGCAGCAGCAGGCGGGAGACCAGGGCGGCGCCCGTCTTCGTCTGGAGGACCTGGCTCAGGAGGTCGAGGTCGAAGACGTCGCCCAGCTTGCCGGAGCCGGTGTAGGAGCCGCGCAGCAGCAGCATGGCGAGGGTGGCGGTGGTCAGCGTGAGCCAGCCGGAGACCACGAGCCGCTGCACCGGCCGTACGCCGGCACCGCGCTGCCAGCAGGCCAGCACGAAGGCCGCGCCGCCGACCAGCACGATGAAACCGGCGTACGAGAGATAGCGCGCGAATCCGTAGAGACCGCCGACGACCCCGCCGCCGGCCTGCTGCTCGGGTACCGCGACGGTCGTCTTGGAGGGCGCCCCCACGGAGAAGGTGAAGGCGCCGGAGACGGGGTGGCTGTCCGCCGAGACGACCTGGTAGGTGACGGTGAAGGTGCCGTCGGGCAGGCCCGAGTGCAGACCGACCGAGTAGCTGTTGCCGCCCAGTTCGGTGACCTTGCCGGTGTCGGCCTCCTTGCCCTTGGGGTCGTACACGCGCACCGCGCCGTCGGACATCGCGACCTTCTCGGAGAAGGTGAGCGACACCTGGTCGGGCGCGTCCTGGACCACCGACCCCTGCTGAGGGTCGCTGCCGGTCAGCGCGGCGTGCGCGGAGACGGGCACGGCGCCGGCGAGCAGCACCCCGACGGCGGCGAACAACAGCAACAGCAACGGCCTCAACCGGCTCACCGTGCTCCCTCCCTCAGTGCCCGCTGGTCGGCTGGTACGTCGCCGACTTCACGGGCATCTCGACCGTGATGGCCCTGGACTTGGTGAAGTTCAACCGCAGGGACACCGTCTCGCCCTCCTTCGGCTTGCGCTTCAGGTTCTCGAACATCAGGTGGTTCCCGCCGCTCTTGAGCACGAGTTCGCCGTCGGCGGGCACCTTCAGACCGGTGACCTCCTGCATCGACTGCCCGGTGGTCTCGTGCACGGTGACGTCCTGGGCGATGTCGCTGGTGACGGAGGTCAGCTCGTCCGCCCTGCCGCCGTCGTTCTCGATGACGAGATAGCCGGCGGCCAGGGAGTCCGTGACGGGCTGGGGCATGTAGGCGGACTTCACGGAGAGCTTCGCGGCGGCGGAGGAGGAGCCGGCGGAGCCGCACCCGGCGAGGACGAGTGCGGCGGTGGTGACCAGGACGGGGCCGACGAGCCGTGACCTCACGGGTTCTCGCCCTTGAGCAGTTTCGGCAGGTCCTTCTCGTAGTCCTGCACGGTGGCCTCGTCGTCGTACAGCACATAGCCGCCGTCGGTCTTCGGCGAGAACGCGATGACCTGGGTGCCGTGCTCGGAGACGACCTTGCCGTTCTTCTTGGTGGGCGGGTTGATGGAGATGCCGAGGCGGAGGGCGCCCTGCTGGATGTCGTCGAAGTCGCCGGTCAGACCGACGATCTCGGGGTCGATGCCCTTGAGCCACTTGCCGAGTTCCGCCGGGGTGTCGCGCTCGGGGTCGGTGGTGACGAAGACCAGCCGGAGGTTCGCCAGCTGCGACTTCGGCACCTTCTTTGCCACCTCCTTCTTCGCGACCGCCAGGTTGTTCATGGTCAGCGGGCAGACGTCGGGGCAGTTGGTGTAGCCGAAGTAGATCAGTGTCGGCTTGCCCTCGGTCTCCTTGCGGAGGTCGTACGGCTTGCCGTGGGTGTCGGTGAGGACCAGGTCCGGCTTGGTGAACGGCTGGTCGAGGACCGTGGAGTGCCTCTGGGGGCCGGTGTCGGTGACCTCGGCGACCGACGTCGTGGAGGCGCCGCCCGAGCCGCAGGCCGAGAGGCCGAGGACGGCCGTGACCAGCAGGGCGCCGGCCGCGAACGTCTTCTTCTTCGTGTTCGTGCGCATGGGAGAAATGTCCAGTTGGTTCGAGCCCCGGCGCGCACGGGGACGTACCCGTG
>NZ_JBHVDD010000044.1:0-69277 GCF_042802995.1 Streptomyces sp. NPDC057438 | reverse complement strand
GTGTTGACGCGTCGCCCGCCCGCTTCGCTCTATGCCGTCTGTTCCCCGTGAGCCTTCTCTCTCTTGGTGCAAATGGTTACAAAAGGGTGCACTGGGGGTGCTCGGCACACAGGTGTCGCCGATGTGGCGTGTATGTTCCGGGGCCGAGAGCCATGGAAGGGACCGATCCGGTGAACAAGAAGCTCGCTGCCGCACTGTCCGGCGGTGCGGTACTGGTACTGGCGCTGTCCGGCTGCAGCAGCGACGACAAGACGAACGACAAGCTGAACTCCTGGGCCAAGCAGGTCTGTGACTCCGTGCAGCCGCAGATCAGGAAGATCGCGGCGGCCAACGCCTCGATCCAGAAGGAGACCTCGGACGACAGCGCTCCGGCGGACGTTCAGAAGGCCGACTCGCAGGGCTTCCAGGACATCTCCGACGCGTACAAGGCGATGGCCACGGCCATTCAGCGGGCCGGGGCGCCCGACGTCGAGGAAGGCGCCAAGAAGCAGAAGGCCGCCGTCGCCGAGCTGAACCAGCTGTCGACGGCCTACGGCGAGCTGAAGAAGAAGTCGGACGCGCTGAACACCAAGGACCAGGCGAAGTTCGCCGACGGACTCGAAGGGGTCGCCACCGAGCTGGAGAAGCTCAGCAAGACCGGCAGCGACGCGCTGAAGGAGCTGGAGAAGGGCGAGGTGGGCCAGGCGATGGCCGAGCAGCCGAGCTGCAAGTCCGCGACCAGCCCCGGGGTGGTGTCCGCACCGGCTTCCGCGAGCCAGAGCTGAGCGGGGCGCGTCCCGGCCGCGACTGAACGGGCCGGGGCGAACGGACGCCCGGCGCCGGGACGCCCTGCGGCAGACGCTGTGCGGCGGCGCGGCTGCCGACGACACGGGTGTCGGCGGCGCGGTCGGCGGCAGCCCAGCGGCGTCGCCATGCGCGACTACGCTGGGCGGTGTGAGTGACTCCAGGCTGTCTTCCCTGCCCATGCCCTCCGTCGACCGGTCCGATGTCGCTGTGCGGCTTCGTCAGGCGCTGATCGGTGCCGCATTCACCGCCGACGGGCTTCTTGAGCTGCTCGGCGCCTCCGCGTACGCGGCCCTGGCACGCAGTGAGGTCGTGCCGGCGCTCAGGGCGACGCGGGGGGACACGGCACTGGAGGCGCTCGTACGTCTGTTCCTGCTGCAACAGACGGTTCCCCGCGCGCGCGTGGACGGCGTGCTGCCTCTCGACGCGTGCGTCGAGAGTGGCTGGCTCGTTCCCGCCGGTGCGGACGGCGACGGGATCGCCGCCGCCGTCGATGTACGGCCGTACGGCGGACCCGACGGCGAGGACTGGTTCATCGTGTCCGACCTGGGGTGCGCGGTCGGCGGGGCCGGAGGGATCGGAAGCCGGGACGAGGGCGTGGTGCTGGGGGTCGGCGGCGCGTCCACGACCCTGGCCGGGATCACGGTACGGACGGCTGTCGGCTCCGCGCTCGACCTCGGGACCGGCTCCGGCATCCAGGCCCTGCACGCCACGCGGCACGCCACGCGCGTGACCGCCACCGATCTCAACCCGCGCGCGCTGCACATCACGGCGCTCACACTGGCGCTCTCCGGTGCTCTGGCGGTCGATCTGCGACAGGGCTCGCTGTTCGAGCCGGTCCGGGCGGACGAGACGTACGACCTCATCGTGTCCAACCCACCGTTCGTGATCTCCCCCGGTGCCCGGCTGACCTACCGCGACGGCGGGATGGGCGGGGACGATCTGTGCCGCACGCTCGTCGCGCAGTCGGGGGAGCGCCTGAACGAGGGCGGGTTCGCGCAGTTCCTCGCCAACTGGCAGCACGTGGAGGGGGAGGACTGGCAGGAGCGGCTCCGGTCGTGGGTGCCGCGCGGATGCGACGCGTGGATCGTGCAGCGGGAGGTCCAGGACGTCACGCAGTACGCGGAGTTGTGGCTGCGGGACGCGGGCGACCACCGCGATGACGTGGCGGAGTACCGGGCGCGGTACGACGCGTGGCTCGACGAGTTCGAGACGCGGAAGGTCAAGGGCGTCGGGTTCGGGTGGATCACCCTGCGGAAGGCGGCCGCCGCGGACTCCGCACCCTCGATCACCGTCGAGGAATGGCCGCATCCGGTCGAACAACCGCTCGGTGAGGCCGTGCGGCAGCACTTCGCCCGCGTCGACTACCTGCGGTCGAACGACGACGCGGCGCTCCTCGCCGCACACTTCCGGCTGACCACCGAGGTCGTCCAGGAGCAGGTCGGACTGCCCGGCGCCGAGGACCCCGAGCATGTGGTGCTGCGTCAGAACCGGGGCATGCGCCGGGCCACGAAGGTGGACACGGTCGGCGCGGGTTTCGCCGGCGTGTGCGACGGCACGCTCAGCGCGGGACGGATCCTGGACGCCATCGCCCAGCTCGTCGGCGAGGACGCGGTGGCACTGCGCGACCGGACACCCGGCCAGATCCGCCTCCTCGTCGAACAGGGGTTCCTCGAACCGGTCGGGTGAGCCGCCTGCCGCCTGCCGCCTGCCGCCTGCCGCCTGCCGCCTGCCGCCTGCCGCCTGCCGCCACCGCGCCGGGTCCGCGGCCCGATGACGATTTCCGGACCGTCCGGTGACGGTACCGGTACCTCGCGCGGCGCCCTTTCCTGCGACCTGTGGGGCGTATGCACACTCCTGGGGCGCATGTGCTTCTTGTGCCGGAATTGATCGGTAAAAGGGCTCCTGTCAGTGGTGCGTGCGAAGCTATTTTCAAGAGACGGATTCGACGTGTCCTCGGGGGAGGCACGCGCTGTCTCTGGGGGATCGGGGGGTCGCGATGGCTGGGGAGCCGGAGCAGGGCCAGGGCAGGATCATCAACAACCGGTACCGGCTGCTGCGCACCCTGGGCGCGGGCGGCATGGGCCGGGTCTGGCTCGCGTACGACGAGGAGCTGGCCTGCGAGGTCTCCATGAAGGAGATCTCCCTGCCCGACGTCCCGCTCGACGCGACCGAGCCCGCCCAGCGCATCGCACGGGCCCGCAGCGAGGCCCGGCACGCCGCGCGGCTGCGCGGACACCCGCATGTGGCGACGGTCCACGACGTGGTGCTGCACGAGGGCCTGCCGTGGATCGTGATGGAGTACGTGCCGGACGCGATCGACCTCCAGGCGGTCGTACGCCGGCGGGGGCCGCTCGCGCCCGAGCAGGTCGCCCGCATCGGGCTCGCCGTCCTCGACGCCCTCACCGCGGGTCACCGGATCGGCATCCTGCACCGCGATGTGAAACCGGCCAACATCCTGCTGGCCGCCGACGCCTCGGGCGACCTCTACGCCCGCGTGCTGCTCACCGACTACGGCATCGCCCTCCAGCCGGAGTCCCGGGAGCCCCGGCTCACCGCTACCGCCGGCATCCTCGGCACCCCCGGATACCTGGCGCCGGAGCGCGCGCGGGGCGAACCGCCCACCCCGGCCGCCGATCTGTTCTCACTCGGCGCCACGCTGTACGCGGCGGTCGAGGGCCGCGGCCCCTTCGACCGGCACGGCGAGTACGCCACGCTCACGGCCCTCCTCGGGGAGGAGCCCACACCGCCCGTCCGCGCCGGTGAACTGGCCTCCGTCCTGCACGGACTGCTCATCAAGGACCCGGTGCGCAGGCTGTCGCCGGAGGCGGTGGCACGCGGACTGCAGCGGGTGACCGGAGCGGGCGGCGAGTCGGCCCCGCCGGGCTGGGGAGCCACCCCCGCGTCGGCGCCCGGCGCCTTCGGCCCGGCCCCCGGCACTCCCGCGACTCCCGGCACCCCGGGTACGCCCGGCGGACAGGGAAGCGCCGGTGCGCCCCCGGGGTACGCGGCGAGCGCGCCGCCCGGGTACGTGGCCGCCGGTCAGCACGGCCTCGGCGGCACCCCGAACACCCCGGGAGCTCCCCACTCGCCGTACACCCCGAACACCCCGGGAGCTCCCCACTCGCCGTACACCCCGAACACGCCGGGCGCACCCCACACGCCGTACGCACCGCAGACGCCCGGGACCCCGCACACCCCCGGCGCGTCACCCGCCGCGCCGTACACCCCGAACACCCCGGCGGGCGGCCCGGCGTCGTACGACCCGTGGCAGCAGGGGCAGCAGCCGCGGAGTCCCTACGGCGGCCACAACCCGTACGGGGGCGGCGGCCCCACACCCTATGGGGGCGGCGGGGCTGGGCCGCCGGGGAACGCGGGGTTCCCGACCCTCGCGGCCGGGGGACCTCCGCCCGGTGGGGCCAGGCGGAAGCCGCCCGCGGCGACGATCGTCGCGATCGTGGTCGCCGTGCTGCTGGTGGCGGGCGGCGGGACCTGGGCCGCGGTCAAGTTCTCGGGTGACGGGGACACAGGGCGCTCCGACACGTCCAAGGAGCGCGAGCCGCAGCCGGGCTCGGAGTACCCCTACGGCGAGCGGGCGGCCCTCAAGAAGCCGCTGGAGGTGGGGGACTGCGTCAAGGCGGTCTGGACGGGCACGGCGTTCGACTCGGTGCCCGACCTCGGCGTGGTCGACTGCGGCGAGGACTGGCCGGACGGGCAGGTCGTGGCGGTGGAGAGAGCGTCGGATCACGCCGACGCGAAGGCCGGTGGCGCGCGGCGCTGCGCCGTCCAGGCGGACGCGATCGCCGAGGCCCTGCCCGACGCGGGGGTCTACGCGCTCGTCCCGTCGAAGGCGGGCTTCACCACGGCCAAGGGCGGTACGGCATGCCTCGTTCTCGGCAAGCACGTCCCGATCGGCGGCGAGGTGGGCCGGCTCCGTGACGCGGGCATGAACCTGTGGCCCACGCAGATGGCCGTCGGCGACTGCTGGGACTACACGATCAGAAAGGACGAGGGATACGACGCCCCGCTGACCGACTGTGCCGAAGCGCACACCGACCAGGTCGTCGGATCGGTCCAGGCGCCCGCCAACATGACCTTCGACGGCGCCCTCGCCGAAGGCGGAAAGCTGTGCACCAACAGGTTCGAGTCGAGTTGGGCGCCCGGCACCGACCTGATCGTGTCGGGATGGGTGTCCGACAAGGAGGAATGGAAGAAGGGCTTCAGCAAGGTGGTGTGCACGGTGCGCAACGCCGACGTGTCGAGGACGACCGGGAAGATACGCACGCCCGGCTCGGTCTGAGGGCACGGTACGCCTCGCGTTCACCTCGGGTTCGCGCGCCCGCCGCCCGTCCGTGCCAGCCTCCCGTCCCGGGGTGGTCGAGGGGTGGGAGGACGGGACATGGAGAGCGGACCGGCGATCTTCGTGGGAGTGGTGTTCGCCCTGTTCGGGGGCGGGCTGCTGCTGTGGACCGTGACGCGGCTGCGCCGGGGCGAGCCGGTCGCCGAGGGGGTGCGACCCGCGCTGTCGGCGTCGCTCGCGAGCGGCACGGCGGTCACCGCTCTCGTGCTCGCCGCGTGGTGCCTCACTCGCGTCTGAGGAGGCTCGGGGACCGGGGCCGGCGAGCGAGCGGGGTAACCGTGATGTGACGCTCCGCATGCGCCCCGGACGGGCCGCCCCACACGCCGGGCGGCAGGAATGGCGGTAGTCGGGTTACCGTTCGAGTGGCCGTTGCGGGCTTTTCCCGTTTGACACGGGGGCGGGATGTACCGTCACACTCCGCAGCGTCAGCATGACCCGACCCCCGGGCCGGCCGCCGAGCCCCGTGCGCGGCAACGGCCGCCGGGGGTGCCCGCCCCGGGACGCAAGCCTGGGGAGACCCAGCGTCGACCGGAGAGAAGAGCGAAGTTGTCCCCGACCAGCGAGACCGCGAAGGGCGGCCGCCGACTCGTCATCGTCGAGTCGCCTGCCAAGGCGAAGACGATCAAGGGCTATCTCGGCCCCGGCTACATCGTCGAGGCGAGCGTGGGGCACATCCGCGACCTTCCCAACGGTGCCGCGGAGGTGCCCGAGCAGTACACCGGCGAGGTGCGCCGCCTCGGCGTGGACGTCGAGCATGACTTCGCGCCTGTCTACGTGGTCAACGCGGACAAGAAGGCGCAGGTCAGGAAGCTCAAGGATCTCCTGAAGGAGTCCGACGAACTCTTCCTCGCCACCGATGAGGACCGCGAGGGCGAGGCCATCGCCTGGCACCTCCAGGAGGTGCTCAAGCCCAAGGTCCCGGTCAAGCGGATGGTCTTCCACGAGATCACCAAGGCAGCGATCCAGGCCGCCGTCGCCAACCCGCGCGAGCTGAACCAGCGCCTCGTCGACGCCCAGGAGACCCGCCGCATCCTCGACCGCCTCTACGGCTACGAGGTCTCGCCCGTCCTGTGGAAGAAGGTCATGCCGCGGCTGTCGGCGGGCCGCGTCCAGTCCGTGGCGACCCGGCTCGTCGTGGAGCGGGAGCGGGAGCGCATCGCGTTCCGCTCGGCCGAGTACTGGGACCTGACCGGCACCTTCGCCACCGGCCGCGCCGGTGACGCCTCCGACCCGTCGTCCCTCGTCGCCCGGCTGCAGTCCGTCGACGGCCGCCGCGTCGCCCAGGGCCGTGACTTCGACTCGGTCGGGCAGCTCAAGGGCGCGAACGTCCTGCACCTGGACGAGGCGAACGCCCGCGCGCTGGCCGCCGCCCTGGAGAACACCCGGTTCTCGGTCCGGTCCGTCGAGTCCAAGCCCTACCGCCGTTCGCCGTACGCCCCCTTCCGCACGACGACGCTCCAGCAGGAGGCCTCGCGCAAGCTCGGCTTCGGGGCGAAGGCGACGATGCAGGTGGCGCAGAAGCTGTACGAGAACGGCTTCATCACCTATATGCGTACGGACTCCACGACGCTCAGCGACACCGCCGTGGCCGCCGCCCGCGCCCAGGTCACCCAGCTGTACGGCGCCGACTACCTGCCGGCGCAGCCGCGGACGTACGCGGGGAAGGTCAAGAACGCGCAGGAGGCGCACGAGGCGATCCGGCCCTCGGGCGACCGTTTCCGCACGCCCGCCGAGACCGGTCTGACCGGCGACCAGTTCCGGCTCTATGAGCTGATCTGGAAGCGCACGGTCGCCTCCCAGATGAAGGACGCGACGGGCAACAGCGTCACCGTCAAGATCGGCGGCACCGCCTCCGACGGTCGGGACGCCGAGTTCAGCGCCTCGGGCAAGACGATCACCTTCCACGGCTTCCTCAAGGCCTACGTCGAGGGAGCCGACGACCCGAACGCCGAGCTGGACGACCGCGAGCGCAGGCTCCCGCAGGTCAACGAGGGCGACGCGCTCTCCGCCGAGGAGATCACGGTCGACGGGCACGCCACCAAGCCCCCGGCCCGCTACACCGAGGCGTCGCTGGTCAAGGAGCTCGAAGAGCGCGAGATCGGCCGCCCGTCGACGTACGCGTCGATCATCGGCACGATCCTGGACCGGGGCTATGTGTTCAAGAAGGGCACGGCGCTCGTGCCGTCCTTCCTGAGCTTCGCCGTGGTCAACCTCCTGGAGAAGCACTTCGGGCGTCTCGTCGACTACGACTTCACCGCCAAGATGGAGGACGACCTCGACCGCATCGCGCGCGGCGAGGCCCAGGCCGTGCCGTGGCTGAAGCGGTTCTACTTCGGCGAGGGCGCGGGCTCCGGCGGCACGGCGGCCGAGGCCGGCAACGGCGACGGGGACCACCTCGGCGGGCTGAAGGAACTGGTCACCGACCTCGGCGCGATCGACGCCCGCGAGGTGTCGTCGTTCCCCGTCGGCGAGGGCATCGTGCTGCGCGTCGGGCGCTACGGCCCGTACATCGAGCGCGGTGAGAAGGACTCCGAAGGGCACCAGCGGGCGGACGTGCCCGAGGACATGGCCCCCGACGAGCTGAGCATCGAACTCGCCGAGGAACTGCTCGCCAAGCCGAGCGGTGACTTCGAGCTGGGCGCCGACCCCGCGACGGGCCATCAGATCATCGCCCGCGACGGGCGTTACGGCCCGTACGTCACCGAGGTGCTCCCCGAGGGCACCCCGAAGACCGGCAAGAACGCCGTCAAGCCGCGGACGGCCTCGCTGTTCAAGTCGATGTCGCTGGACACGGTGACCCTGGCCGACGCGCTGAAGCTGATGTCGCTGCCGCGCGTGGTCGGCGCCGACGCCGAGGGCCAGGAGATCACCGCGCAGAACGGCCGGTACGGGCCGTATCTGAAGAAGGGCACGGACTCGCGCTCGCTGCAGACCGAGGACCAGCTCTTCACGATCACCCTCGAGGAGGCGCTGGCGATCTACGCCCAGCCCAAGCAGCGCGGGCGGGCCGCCGCCAAGCCGCCGCTGAAGGAGCTGGGCGAGGACCCGGTCAGCGCGAAGCCGGTCGTGGTGAAGGACGGCCGCTTCGGCCCGTACGTCACCGACGGCGAGACCAACGCGACGCTGCGGTCCGGCGACAGCGTGGAGACGATCACCCCCGAGCGCGGGTACGAACTGCTCGCGGAGAAGCGGGCGAAGGGGCCCGCCAAGAAGACGGCGAAGAAGGCACCGGCGAAGAAGACGGCGACCAAGACCGCCGCGAAGAAGGCCGCGCCGGCGAAGAAGACCGCCGCCGCGAAGAAGACGGCGGCTTCCAAGACGGCTGCGGCCAAGAAGGCGGCTCCGGCGAAGAAGGTGGCCGCGAAGAAGGCGACCGCCGGTGGGGACGGCGCCCAGTAGCTCGAGGGTGCGGGTTGTCCGGCGGCCGCGCGTTCGTCGTGGTCGATCGTGCGGTTCCCCGCGCCCCTCGCGGGGCGCCCGTGCTCGGCGGTGGCCGGAAGTCCGCCCTTCGCTTCGCTGAATGTGTGCGTTTCGTGTGACTTGGTTGTGCGCCGTGCGTGCGTTCGGGCGCTGCTTCTGGGTGTCGGTGGGTGCCGATAGGCTGAAAGCATGATGCGAGCCGAGCAGCCTACGGCCCACGACCCGGCCACCGATGACGCCCTGGCAGCCGACTCCAGGGAGCGCGCCGTACGGGCGCTGCTGCGCCGGCCGCAGCTGAAACGGCTGTGGGGCGCACAGCTCGTGGGCGGCGTGGGCGATGTCCTCGCCCTGTTCGTGCTCGTGCTCCTCGCCTTCCAGGCGGCGATCGCCGAGGGTTCGTTCGGCGACGGGTACCGGGGCGTCGCGCTCACCGTGGCCGCCGTCTTCGGCACGCGCGCCCTCGCGACCCTGCTCTTCGGGGCCGTACTCCTCGGTCCGCTCACCTCGCTGACGGCGCAGGAGGGGCCCCTCGACCGCCGCTGGACCATGGTCGGCGCGGACGGGGTGCGGGTCCTGCTGCTGATCGTCGCGCCCCTGTGGATCGACTGGACGCCGGACAACGCGCCTGCGGTGCTGCTGGTCACCGCGTTCGTGGTCGGGGTCGCCGAGCGGTTCTGGACGGTCTGCCGGGAGAGCGCGGCGCCCGCGCTGCTGCCCGCCCCGCCGCTGGAGGGCGCGACCGTACGGCCTCTGCCGGACCACACGGACGCGCTGCGGCGCCTGGCACTGCGGACGACCTTCGTCGCCGTACCGCTCGCGGCCGTCGTCCTCGTCGTCGCGGCGCTGCTCAACAACCTGCTGGGCGCGGGGCTCGACTGGTTCGGGCAGCACCAGGCGGCGCTCGCCTCGTACGTCGCCGCGGGGCTGTTCGCCGCCTCGCTGTCCCTGGTGACCTTCCTCGAACTGCCCAGGACCCGCACCCCGCGTCCGCGGTCACCGCTGGAGGGGCTGCGCCGGCCCCGGACCGGCACCGGTGTGGACAAGGGCCGTACCGGTGCGATCCCGCTCCTGGTGCCGGCCTGCGGTGCGGTCGCCGGTGCGATCGCGGCCGTCGTCGCCGTCGCCGTGCTGCACGCCAAGGACC
Source organism: Streptomyces sp. NPDC057438 (assembly GCF_042802995.1). Lineage (NCBI taxonomy): Bacteria > Bacillati > Actinomycetota > Actinomycetes > Kitasatosporales > Streptomycetaceae > Streptomyces > Streptomyces sp. NPDC057438. Next base: position 59,570 of record NZ_JBHVDD010000044.1, on the reverse strand, counting down.
TGGGCGGCGGGCCGGTGCTGTTCGGGCTGTTCGTCGCCGCGGTGACCGGTGGTGTGGGCGTCGGGATCCGGCGGGCGGCGGCCGTGCTGCCCTCGCTGTCCCGGCGTCGGCTGCTCGCCCTCGCGATCGCCTTCACCGGTGTCGCGCTGCTCGCCGCGGGGCTGACGCCGGACGTCACCAGCGTGGTGCTGATCCTCGGGCTGGCCGGCGTCGGCGCGGGCATCGCCGCGAACACCGGACACACCCTCCTCGACCAGGAGGCCGAGGAATCCCGGCGGGCCCGGACCACCGAGCATCTGCACGCCGTCGTACGGGTGTTCGTGGCGGTGGCGGCGCTCGTGGCGCCGCTGGTCGCCGCCGCGATCGGGCCGCACCGGCTGGAGAGCGGCAAGTTCGTGTTCGCGCACGGGGGCGCGGCGTTCACGCTGATGCTGGTGGGGGCGCTGCTGCTGCCGGTGGCCGCGCTGGTGCTGGCGAAGGTCGACGACCGGTCCGGGGTGCCGCTGCGGCAGGACCTGCGGGACGCGTTGCTGAAGGGCGACGATCCGGTGCAGGCGCCCGCCGACTCGGGCTTCTTCATCGCCCTGGAGGGCGGCGACGGGGCCGGGAAGTCCACCCAGGTCGAGGCTCTCGCGGAGTGGGTCCGGGCCAAGGGGCACGAGGTCGTGGTGACGCGGGAACCGGGGGCCACCCCGGTGGGCAAGCGGCTGCGGTCGATCCTGCTGGACGTGTCGAGCGCCGGGCTGTCGCACCGGGCCGAGGCGCTGCTCTACGCGGCCGACCGCGCCGAGCACGTGGACACGGTGGTGCGGCCCGCGCTGGAGCGGGGCGCCGTCGTCATCTCCGACCGGTACATCGACTCGTCCGTGGCGTACCAGGGGGCCGGGCGTGACCTCTCGCCCACCGAGATCGCCCGGATCTCGCGGTGGGCGACCGATGGGCTCGTGCCGCATCTGACCGTGCTGCTGGACGTGTCGCCCGAGGCCGCGCGCGAGCGGTTCACCGAGGCGCCGGACCGGCTGGAGTCGGAGCCGGCGGAGTTCCACGAGCGGGTGCGTGCGGGGTTCCTGACGCTGGCCGCCGCGGACGCCGGGCGGTATCTGGTCGTCGACGCAGCGCAGGACCCCGAGGCCGTGACCACCGTGGTCCGGGCGCGGCTCGACGTGATGCTGCCGCTGTCCGAGGCCGAGGTGAGGGCCCAGGAGGAGGCCCGGCGCAAGGCCGAGGAGGAAGCGCGGCGCAAGGCCGAGGAAGAGGCAGCGCGCAAGGCCGAGGAGGAGCGGCTGGAGCGGGAGCGCCAGGAGGAACTGGCGCGTCTGCGGGCCGAGGAGGAGGAGCGCAAGCGGCGCGAGCTGGAGGAGGCGCAGCGCCGCGAGGCGGAGCGACAGGCGGAGGAGGCCCGGCAGCGGGCCGAGGAGGCGCGTCGCCGTGCCGAGGAGGAGCAGGCGCGGCTCCTCGCGGAGGAGAAGGCCCGTGCCGCGGAGGAGGAGCGGCGGCGGGTCGAGGAGGAACGGCGCCGCAAGCAGGCCGCGGAGGAACAGCGGCTGCGGGCGGAGGCGGAAGCCCTCCGCCTGGAGAAGCAGCGCAAGGCCGAGGAGGCGCTGCTCCGCGCCGAGGAGGCACGACGGGTGGCCGCCGCGGCGGAGGCCGAGCGCGCCGCTCGGGCCGAGGCGGAACGGGTCGCGGCGGAGCGGGCCGAGGCGGAACGCGCGGCCGAGGCAGAGCGGGAGGCCAGGGCCGAGGCGGAGCGGGCCGCGGCTGCCCGGCGGGCCGCGGAGGCCGAGCGGTCCGGTGGGGGTTCCGGTACGGGGTCCGGTACGGGCTCCGGCGGTGCCTCCGGCAGGGGTTCCGGGAGCGATGACGCGGTCACGGTGGCCACGCCGTTCGTGACGCCGACGAACGCGTCGGGCGGGCCCGTGGACGAGACGGCGGTACTGCCTCCGGTGCGCGGGGACGGTCCGGGTGGGGCCGGTTCGCCGCGGCCGGTCGGGTCTTCGCGTACGGCGGGTTCTGCGGGTTCTGCGGGCGCTGCGGGTTCGTCCGGTGGGGCGGACTCCGAGACGACGGCGAAGCTGCCGAAGCCGCCGGTGCCGCCCTCGGCTGCGGCCGCGGATGACGAGACCGCGGTGCTGCCGCCGGTGCCCTCGGGTGCGGCGGACGAGACGGCTGTGCTGCCGCCGGTGCGGGACGACCGGGTGCCGCCGGGGTACTTCCGGGACGAGCGGCCCGCGCCCGACGGGGCGGAGGGGCGTACGCGCGAGCTTCCGCAGGTCGACGAGGAGGGGGCGCCGCGGCGACGCCCCCGGTCGGACTGGGCCGAGGAGACGCCGCTGGACGATCTGCCCACGCTGGCGGACGAACTGCTCGGGTCGCACGACGAGGACGACACCGACGAGGGACGGGGCTGGCGGCGCCGGCGCCGGTGAGCCGAGCCGACGGGCCCCTGGACCCCGGCCCCGGGTGACGGCGAATCGGGCTGTCGGTGGGGTCGCGCACAATGGGGCGCGAAGCGGTGGCGTAGACGGAGGGCGGTGGGTCATGGCCGTGTGGGACGACCTGGTGGGGCAGGAGCGACTGAGCGCGCAGCTGGACGCCGCCGCCCGGGACGCGGACGCGATCGTCACGGCGGCGACGACGGGCACCGTGCCTCCGGAGGCGTCGAAGATGACGCACGCGTGGCTGTTCACCGGGCCTCCGGGCTCCGGCCGGACGACGGCGGCACGGGCGTTCGCGGCGGCGCTGCAGTGCGTGAGCCCCGACCGGGCTCTCGGGGGGAGCCCCGGGTGCGGGTTCTGCGACGGCTGCCATACGGCACTGGTGGGGACGCACGCCGATGTCAGTACCGTCGCGGCGGTGGGCACGCAGATCCTGGCCGACGACATGCGGGACACGGTGCGGAAGTCGTACACCTCGCCGGCCAACGGGCGCTGGCAGGTGATCCTCGTCGAGGACGCCGAGCGGTTGAACGAGAAGTCGGCGAACGCGGTGCTCAAGGCCGTGGAGGAGCCCGCCCCCCGGACCGTGTGGATGCTGTGCGCGCCCTCGCTGGAGGACGTGCTGCCGACCATTCGCTCGCGGTGCCGGCACGTCGGACTGCTCACCCCGTCGGTGGACGCGGTGGCGGACATGCTCGTGCGGCGGGAGGGCATCGAGCCGGAGGCGGCCGCGGTGGCCGCCCGGGCCACCCAGGGACACATCGAGCGTGCCCGTCGGCTGGCCACGGACCCGAGGGCGAGGGAGCGGCGGGCCGCCGTGCTGAAGCTGCCGTTGCGGGTCGAGGACATCGGAGGGTGCCTCAAGGCCGCGCAGGAGCTGGTGGACGCCGCGTCGGAGGAGTCCAAGCAGCTGGCCGAGGAGGTCGACACCAAGGAGACCGAGGAGCTGAAGGCGGCGCTCGGCGCCTCGCAGGGCGGGCGTATGCCGCGCGGCACGGCGGGGGTGATGAAGGATCTGGAGGACAAGCAGAAGCGGCGGCGTACGCGGGCGCAGCGGGACAGCCTGGATCTCGCGCTGACGGAGCTGACCGGGTTCTACCGGGACGTGCTGGCCCTGCAGTTGGGGTCGCGGGTCGCGCTCGCCAACGTCGAGGTGCGGGACAGCCTGGAGCGGATGGCGCGCGGCGGCACACCGGAGGCGACGCTGCGGCGGATCGACGCGATCGCGGCCTGCCGGGAGGCGCTGGAGAGGAACGTGTCGCCGCTGCTCGCCGTGGAGGCGATGACGATGGCGCTGCGGGCCGGGTGACATCGGGGGCGGGGCTGGGCGTGGCGGCGCGGCGCGCCGGGCCGGGCCGCGTCGACGTGCGTTCGGTTGACTGCGTCACTCGTACGAGGCGCATTCGTTGCCATTCGTGATCAATTGAGCGGTTCTGGTTACCCTCGCGAGATGCACACCAGGCGTACTTCCCGGCCGAACCGGTCCCTGCGGGCCGGCGGCGCGTTGCTCGCTGCCGCCGCGCTGCTCGTCGCGGGCTGCTCCTCCGGCGGTTCCCGTACGGCGGCCACGGTGGCGGACGCGGGGCCGGGCCTCGGCGCGCAGCTCCGGGAGACCCCGCCGCTACCGGCCTCGTACCACCGGCAGAAGCTGCGCTGGCGCGACTGCGAGGTCCCCGGGTTCCAGTGCGCCACGATGAAGGCGCCCCTCGACTACGCGAAGCCGGCCGAGGGCGACGTCAGGCTGGCCGTCTCGCGGCGCAAGGCGACGGGCCCCGGTGAGCGGCTCGGCTCGCTGCTGGTCAACCCCGGCGGGCCGGGCGGCTCGGCGGTCGGGTACGTGCAGGGGTACGCGGGCATCGGCTATCCGGCCGAGGTGCGGGCGCGCTACGACATGGTGGCGGTGGATCCGCGCGGCGTCGCCGGCAGCGAGCCGGTGGAATGCCTCACCGGGCGCCAGATGGACACGTACACGCAGACGGACCTCACCCCGGACAGCAGGGGCGAGACCGGCAAGCTGGTCGCGGCGTACAAGCGGTTCGCGGAAGGCTGCGGGCAGCGGGCGCCGCGGCTGCTGCGGCACGTCTCCACGGTCGAGGCGGCCCGGGACATGGACATCCTGCGGGCCGTGCTGGGCGACGAGAAGCTGACCTATGTGGGCGCCTCGTACGGGACGTTCCTCGGGGCGACGTACGCGGAGCTGTTCCCCGAGCGTGTGGGACGGCTGGTGCTGGACGGCGCGCTCGACCCCTCCCTGCCCGCCCGCCGGCTGAATCAGGAGCAGACGGCCGGGTTCGACACGGCATTCCAGGCGTTCGCGAAGGACTGCGTGGGGCGGAAGGACTGTGTGCTGGGGCGGACGCCGGCGCAGGTCGGCGAGAACCTGCGCGCGTTCTTCGCACGGCTGGACGCACGGCCGCTGCGCACCGGTGACGCCGACGGCCGACGGCTCGGCGAGTCCCTGGCCACGACGGGCGTGATCGCGGCGATGTACGACGAGGGTGCCTGGCCGAGGCTGCGCCAGGCGCTCACCGAGGCGGTCCGAAAGGGGGACGGCGCCGGTCTGCTCGCCCTTTCGGACAGCTACTTCGAGCGCGGCCCCGACGGTACCTACTCCAATCTGATGTTCGCCAACGCGGCCGTGAACTGCCTCGATCTTCCCGCCGCCTACAACAGCCCCGAGGAGGTCGAACGCGCCCTCCCGGAGTTCCGGAAGGCGTCCCCGGTGTTCGGCCGGGCCCTCGCGTGGTCCTCCCTGAACTGTGCGTACTGGCCGGTGCGGGCGACGGGCGGACCGCACCGTATCGAGGCGAAGGGCGCCGCCCCGATCGTCGTCGTCGGCACCACCCGGGACCCGGCCACCCCCTATCGCTGGGCCCGGGGCCTCGCCTCCCAGCTCTCCTCCGCCCGCCTGCTCACCTATGACGGCGACGGCCACACCGCCTACGGCCGAGGCAGCGCCTGCATCGACTCCGCGATCAACGCCTACCTGCTCCGCGGCACGCCCCCCACGGACGGAAAGCGCTGCTCAGCGGCCTGACCACCGGCCACTGCGAGGGCTCGCCCGGGCCTGCCGCGTGGTGCTCCGAGCCCTGGTTCGGAGCACCCGGGAAACTGTGTAGACTTACCGACGTTGCTGATCGCACCATAGTGCGGACAGCGCGCCGCCTTAGCTCAGATGGCCAGAGCAACGCACTCGTAATGCGTAGGTCTCGGGTTCGAATCCCGAAGGCGGCTCCGGCAAAGGCCAGGTCACATAGCCCGTGACCTGGCCTTTTGTGTTGCTCGGGGCATGACGTGTCACACGGCCGGGGTGCCGCGAGATGGCTTGCGTGAGCGATGCGTGAGCGGAGCGGTCAGGCGCCCTACTTCCTGGGCTTCTTCCGCTTGCCCTTCTTCTTGGCCCTGGCCTCGGTTTTCGCCTTGCCTGCCGCCTTCTTGGCGGCCTTGCGGGCCGCCTCCTCCGCCTCGGTCTTGCGCTGCAGCGGAACCAGCTTGGCGGTGGCCTCGGCCGCGTTCTTGCCGACCTGCGGCAGAACGCTCTGGTAAATGTCCCGCGTAATGCGGGTGTCGCTGTGCCCGAGCGTGTCCGACACGATCTTCACGTCGATGCCGGCGGCGAGCATGAGCGTGGCCGCCCCGTGCCGGAGGTCGTGCAGCCGGATCGGCGGGAGCCCGGAGGCGGCGACGAGGCGCTCGAAGAGGTCGGTCACCTTCCCGGGATGGAGCCAGGAGCCGTCTTCCTGGGTGAAGACCATGCCGGTCTCGACCCAGGCCGTTCCCCACTCCTCGCGGTCCGCGTCCTGCTGTTCGCGGTGCCGCTTCAGGACGTTGACGGTGTCGTCGTCGAGCGCGACCACGCGGAAGCCGCTGTCCGTCTTGGGTTCGGAGCTCTCGACCTCCCACCCGTCCTGGACGAGCTGGGCGGAGACAGTCAGGGAGTGGTCATCGAGGTTGGTCTCCGACCAGGGCTGGGCGCATGCCTCGCCCCGCCGCAGGCCGCGGAAGGCGATCAGGTGCCACATCGCGTACAGCCGGTCCTCCGCGAGGAAGTCGAGGAACGCGCCGGTCTGTTCGGGCGTCCAGACCATGACGGGGGAGGGCTTCTCGCCCGTCTGTTCCCACCTGGCGACCCGTGCGTCGGTCCACACCAGCGCCTTCGGCTTGCGCACGGGGTCGAGTTCGACGTGGGCCGCGGGGTTGAAGGTGAGGATCTGCTGGCCGATCGCGTCGTTCAACGCGGACCGCAGCGTGGCCTTGATGCGCAGCCGGGTAGCCGGACCGGTCACACGCCGGAACGGCGGCATGGCATCGATCGCCGTCTTCATCACCTTGCGGTGGGCGCGGTTGTCCAGGCCCTTCCACGGCACGGTGGCCAACTCCTCGACCGCGGCACGGCGCTGGGCGTTCTGCTCCAGGATCTCGGCGTTGGCGTCGGAGATGGCCGTGAACATGTCGCTGAGATGGCTCACGCGCAGGCGGTCGAGGCGGTGGTGGCCGATCCGAGGCTTCAAGTGGAAGCGGATATCGGTCTCGTAGCGGCTGAGTCCCGACTTGCGGATGCGCTTGCCGTCGAGCCACCGGTCGAGCCACTCGCCGACGGTCAGGCGGCCGATCAGGTCCTGACCGGACTTCAGGCGTCGGCGAGTCTCCTCGACATCCGGCAGCGGCGACTTCTCGTCGCCGACCTCCTCCAGCATGGCGGCGATCAGCGCCATGCCCTCGGGGTCGTCGGTGTCGGCGAGGCCGAGCAGCGCGCGTATGTGGTCGAGGTCGGCCTGGGCGGCCTTGAGGGACTCGTAGCCAGCGCGGCTGAAGGAGCGGCGAGTGCCGTCGGCGCGGGGTGGGAGCTCCTGGCGTATGGAGTACGAGCCGTGCCTGCGGCTGGAGAGCTTCGGGCACTGCTTGCCGAGCGGCTTACCGGTGTGTGGGTCGCGGCAGTAGCAGCGGCGGTGGGTGGAACCCTTCAAAGATCATTCTCCTCATCGGTGTTGCCGACGGGTGGGTCGACGTCGGCGAGTTCTGGTGGCAGGCGCGGTGGTGTGCCGCCGTCTTCGTGGATGAAGGCGCGGGCGCTGCGGAGCCGGTACTTGGCTTCCAACGCCCTTTCGGCGTAGTCGGCTTGGGCGAGTGCGGCTTCCTCGCGTTCGGCCTGGTTGGGTGCCGTCTCGGCCTTCCAGCGCTCGTGTTTCTCGCCCTTCAGAGCGGCCAGGGCGGCGCGCTGGTAGCGGACGTGGGCGCGGAAGTTGCGGAGCATGTCGTCTTCCATGCCGAAGTCCTCTCTGTCGCCGGTGAACCAGCGCATGGCATCCCATGTGGGGTCGGAGTGCTGCAGGGGAAGGCGCTGGACTCGGTCGACGTAGCCGACGGGGTAGAGCAGGCAGATGGGGTAGGTCCGCAGGGCTTCGGCGAGGACAAGGACGTCGACCAGGGGCAGGTTGGCGCGGCGGCCGGATTCCATGTTGGCGATCACATTGCGCGGGATCGGATGGCCGATCTCCTCGCAGCGGTCGGCCAGGTCCTGGGCGCTCATGCGCAGCTCCTTCCTGCGTCTGCGGACCTCGGCGGCCACCGTGGCCATCACCTGATCCACCCACTCCGGGACGTCGTCCTCGTCATCTCCAGGATCAAAACCGTGCTGTGTCATGGAGACATATTAGCTTCCCGATGATGGTTAGTGATCGCCTGGAGCCGGACGTGATGCCGCGTTCGCCGAGGGCTCACTCATGGACGGAGCATTTATGCGCGACAATGAGAGCGCGGAGCAGGCCAAGGGCATGACGCGGGAGGAGCTGCTGGCCCTGCCCGCCGCCGTTGACCTGGACACCGGCAACCGGGCGCTGGGCCTGGGGCGGAGCAAGGGTTACGAGCTGGCCAAGCGCGGCCAGTACCCGTGCAAGGTCCTGCGGCTGGGCAAGGCGTACCGCGTCGTGACCGCCGACCTGTTGAACCTGCTCGGCCTGGCCGCATGACCGCCCGAGCCCATAGCAGACGCTTCTGCGCTGAGCTGACACAGAAACGCTGGACTGTGTCGGGGCGTGGACGTACTGTCCGTGTTCCCTCGCCCCGGCCAAGGAAGCGAGAAAGCCCCCGGCGCGCCAACGCCGGAGGCTCCGCACACTCCACTGCCCGCATTCCAACGAACGACCTGCGTGAGTCGGGCCTGCATGCCCGACGTCACCGGATAAGGAGCTGCCCTGTGCAACCTACGACACCCGAGCCGCATTCCACACCCGGCAAAGCCGCATGGCCGACGGTCGCGGTGCCCGGCCGACCCGGCCACGCGCCCGAAGCCGGCCCGGAGGCCGATGAGCGGGCGCCGGATACGGTTCCGGTGGATCAGCCCGCCGAGGAGGCGGTGCCGGACCCGGAGTCGACGTACGGCTCTGAGCTGCTGAACGAACTGCGTGCCCACATAGCCCAGTTCGTTATCCTGCCCTCCCCGCAGGCGCTGGACGCGGTCACGCTGTGGGTGGCGGCGACCCACCTGCAGCCCGCGTGGCAGCACGCCCCGCGCCTGGCGGTGGTGGGGCCGGCGAAGCGGTGCGGCAAGTCACGGCTGCTGGACGTGCTGACCGAGACGGTCCACGAGCCGATGCTCACCATCAACACCACCCCAGCGGCGGTCTTCCGCTCCATCACCGACGAACCGCCCACCCTGCTGGTGGATGAGGCGGACACTATCTTCGGCACGCCGAAGCAGGCGGAGAAGAACGAGGAGATGCGTGGCCTCCTCAACGCAGGCCACCAGCGCAACCGGTATGTCACCCGGGTCGTCGGCAACGACCACACCCCGCACCGGTTCGCCACCTTCGCCATGGCTGCCCTCGCGGGGATCGGCGACCTGCCCGACACGATCATGGACCGGTCGGTCGTCATCCGGATGCGGCGCCGGGCCGAGGGCGAGAGCGTCAAGCCCTTCCGCTCCCGCCGCGACATCCCAGGACTCCACGATCTGCGGGACTGTATCGCCGCCTGGGCTCGGCCGCTGCTGGACGAGGCGGCGGATCTGGAGCCGGACATGCCGGTGGAGGACCGGGCCGCCGACACCTGGGAGCCCTTGATCATCGTCGCCGACCTGGCCGCCGGGTCCTGGCCCCGCCGGGCTCGCGAGGCGTGTGCGGGGATGGTGGCTGCGGAGGTCGAGGCGGAGGAGGACCAGCTCGGCGAGGCCCGGATCCTCGCCGACATCCGCCGGGTCTTCGTCGCCCAGCGCGAGGTCGACAGCCTCTCCACGGACGAGCTGCTGCACCTCCTGCGGCAGAACGCCGAGAGCCCGTGGGCGGAATGGGGGCGCAGCGGGCTGAGCGCCCGCGAACTGGCGGCGATGCTGCGCCGGTACGACATCAAGCCCGGCAACGTCCGTCTCGCCGACGGAACCCAGCGCAAGGGCTACATGCGCAACAAGTTCCTCGACGCCTGGCGGCGCTACTGCCCCACCGTTCACTCAGTGAACGCCGAGCCAGCCCCCTCCTCGGGCTGAGCACCGCCTCCCCCGGTGACCGTCCCAGCCGTCCCTGCCGTGATCCCGCAGGTCAAACGGCATACGACCGGGACGGATACCGGGGGGCAAGACGGCAACGCGATCATGAAGACCGCGCTGCCACCCACCGGACGCTGCCCCGATCCGTCTTGTGCCGTCCCGGGCGTCCTCGCCGTATCGCCGCAGGTCACAGCGCATGCGACCGAGACGGCAAGACGGACCCGATCCGTCCACGGCCACCGAACCGCAGCCCCGCCGCCCGTGCGTGCCCCAGACACGCCAGCGCTGCCGGGACGGGACACCGACCCTCCTGCCGTACCGGCCCTGACCTGCGCTTGCAACGGCCAAGACGGCAAAGACGGACCACGCCACCACCTCAGGAGAACCCCGCTTGACCACCCTCACCACACCCACCCACCAGGACCAGCGCCCTGACGAAGGGCAGCCGATGACGACCAAGCAGGCGGCCGAGCGGTACGCGCTCATCGCGGCGGGAGCCGTCATCGTGGCCCTCACCGCCGGCGGGTTCTGGCTGTCCTACGCACACCTCGCCGAGGTCGCCGGACAGCACGGCCTCAAGAGCTCCCCGGTCCGCCAGTGGGCCTGGCCCGCGACCCTGGACGCCTTCATCGTCGCGGGCGAACTGCTCATGCTCCGCGCGGGCCTGCGCCGGGTGACCGACGGCTGGGCCATCGCCCTCACCGCCACCGGATCGGTCGGCTCCATCGCGCTCAACGTGGCCGGGGTCAACGGCACAGGCAACGCCAGCGCCGTGCCCCTCCTCGACTACGTGGTCGCCGCGGTTCCCCCAACCGCCGCGCTACTGGCCTTCGGCGTCCTGATGCGGCAGATCCACCAACTGGTCGACCACCTGGACGCCGCGCCCGTCCAGGCGCCGGAACCACCGGTCACCGCGCCCGCCAAGCTCGCCGAGCCCGCCGAGCCACGGGCCGAGCCGGTCGGGCTCGCTGAGCGTCTGGCCGCCGGTTCCGTCCAGCCGACCGAACCACCGCCCGAGGTTTCGGAGAGCAAGCCGCGCGGTGGCCGTCCGCCCAAGGCCACGCTCACAGAACTCGTGGCGATCGGCCGGATCGCCCTCGCTGAGCACGGCACACTCAGCCGCTCCCTTCTCCGGAAGGCCGTCAAGGACAGGGACCTGACGATCGGCAGTCAGCGGCAGACCGAGGTGATGGAGATCCTCCGGCCCGAAATCGAAGCCGCCGCCAAGACCGGTCCGAACAGCGGCTGACCGGAAACCCAGGGGGGTGACCGGAACCCCTTCCGGTCACCCCGGCCAGCCGACCACCGCACCGCTCGCCGCCCGCTTATCCACACCTGTGGATGGCGCACTGGCCACCAATACTCCGCCAGTCCTTCCCTCAGTCCTTCCCGCCGACCCGCCCCTTCCGGAGAACCGCCCGTGACGCACGACCCGCACCGCTCCGACCATGCTCCCGACGAGCCGCTGCCGCTGACGAAGTCCCCTACGCTGATGGGGCGTTTGCGCCGCGCGTTCGGACGGGCTGCCCCTGGCGGAGCCAGTAGTACCCCGAGTCCGACTCAAGGCCGGACTTCGGGGATCTCCGCCCCGGGGGTGGCGGAGACGGCCCAGCACCAGGGGGCGCCGGACCAGGGGGTCAGGGCCGAGGGCGGCCCCGACCCGGACACGCTTCACTCCGTCCAGCGAGCCGTCCTGCGCCCCGCAGACGCCGCAGCCATCACCGCCGGCGAGCCTGCCGTGCAGAGCGTGCAGCCCACGATCCGCCGCTTCACCGGCACCAAGCGCAACGACCGTGTCGGCCCGCTGCGCTTCACCGGCGACCAGCGAGCCCGTCTCCAGCAGGCCGCTGCCGAGCACGGCTACAAGGGCGACTCCGGCTTCGCCGCCGACATCGTCCTCGCCTTCGTCACTGGCCGGTTCACGGCCAACCTGCCCCTGTCCGAGGACCGCCGCCGCACCCACATCTTCCGCACTCAGGTCCTGCGCCAGCTCAACCGGATCGGTGTCAACGTCAACCAGATCGCCCGCGCCCTCAACAGCGACCACACCCCACCCGACATCCGCCAGCGCCTCACCGAACTCCACCACCTGCTGGAGCTGATCGCCGAAGCCCTGCGCCGGCCCGCCGACCCGGAGGAGGCCGGGACAGCGTGATCGCCGCCATCAAGCCCGCCGGGACCAACACCCGCGGCCTGCTCGCCTACCTCTACGGCCCCGGCGACCACGACGAGCACCTCGACCCGCACATCGTGGCCGGCTTCGCGAGGCTCGGCATGCCCGACCCCGGCCGCGACGAGAACGCCACCCTCACCGCACTCGCCCACTACCTCGATGAGCCGGTCTCCTTGCGTAACAGCGAGTTCGGCAAGCCGGTCACCGACCACGTCTGGCACTGCCCCGTGCGTGCCGCCCCCGAGGACCGCTACCTCTCCGACGCCGAGTGGGACGAGATCGCCCAGCGCATCGTCCAGGCCGCCGGCATCGCTCCGGCCGGTGACGACCTGGCCTGCCGCTGGATCGCCGTACGCCACGCCGACGACCACATCCACATCCTCGCCACCACCGTCCGCGAAGACGGACGCCGCCCCAAACTCCACGACAGCGGCATCCGCGTCGGCGACGCCTGCCGCGAGATCGAGAAGGACTACGGGCTGCGCCGCCTGAAGAAGGGCGACCGCACCGGCACCCGCCGCCCCACCCAGGCCGAGATGCACAAAGCCGAACGACTCGGCTGGGAACAGCCCAGCCTCCAGTGGCTCCAGGACCACATCCGCGCCGCCATCCCCCACTCGACCAACGCCGAGGAATTCATCGCCTACCTCGAAGCCAGCGGCATCGAAGTCCAGGTCCGGCGCGGCCCGTCAGGAGACCTCCTAGGATACGCAGCCGGCCGCCCCGGCGACGTCAACGAGGCCGGCGAGCAGATCTACCACCCCGGAAGCAAGATCTCCCCCGACCTCTCCCTGCCCAAAATCAAGGCCCGCCTCGAATCCAGCCGGCCCGAAGAACACCCCACCGCCCGCCGCAACCACCCGAACACCCCGTGGCACCAAGCCACCGACGCCCTCGACACCCTCCACACCGACCTCGCCGACGACACACACGCCCAGGCCGACATCACGGCCCTCGGAGAACTGCTGGAAGCCACCGCCCAGAAGGCACCCGCCCATCTGCGCGCCGAACTCCGGGCCGCGGCGAAGGCGTTCGCCCGAGCCCAGCGGTCCCAGGTCCGGGCGGAAGACCGTGCTGCCCACGCCCTGCGCAGCGCGGCCCGCGACATCGTCCACACCGCCACCGGCCCCGAAGGCAGCGCACTGGCCGCACTCATCGCAGCCCTCGTCTGGGCCACCATCGTCGCCGGACGCTGGCACGAAGCCAAGCACCACGCCCACCAGGCCGACGCCGCCCGCCAGGCCGTCCAGCACCTCCAGACAGCCGCCGACCTGGCCCTCACCCCGACACTCGCCGAACTCACAGCCCGGCCACCCAGGGATCAAGCCCGCCGCGTTCTGGCCAGCGACGTACGAGCAGCCGTCCCCGACCACGCCGAGCGAATCCTCGCCGACCCGGCCTGGCCCGCGCTCGCCACCGTCCTCGCCGACGCCGAAGCCCGCGGCCACCAACCCCACCAGCTCCTCAAGGAAGCCGCTGCCCAGCGCGAGCTGACCACCGCACGACAGCCCGCCCGCGTACTTATCACCCGCATCCAGCACACCGGCCGAAACCCAGCGCCGAACCGCCGTGCCGAAGCCGCCCGCCTGCAGTCGACCATGGCAGGCTCGGTCCCCGCTCAGCAGACCGGAAACGGTCGGATCCCGGCGGTGACTTCGTCACCTACCGAACAGCAGCACCGACAGCGCCGGTAGGCACCAAGCGCAGTGTGCCCATCCGGCATGGCTAAATCAGACGGATGGCCTCGCCGTTCGCGGCGGCGAGGCCATCAGTTCCTACGGATTGGCTCAGCCGCACATCTTCGGCTTCGCGCGGAACGGCAGCGGGCGCGCCGGGCGGGTGGAAGACTTACGCACCTGCTCGCCTCAGAGAGCCGGCCGAACACCGCCAGCACTATCCCTGCTTGGCGTACTCCACGAATGCCGTCCAGGCCGTTCGCTGGACGGCAATGAGCCCTCGGTCGCGGGCCTTCGTGTCCCGAACCATCACGTGCTGCGCGTCGTTGTCGGCCACTTCAACGCAGTTCTCCGTCCCGGTGTAGGAGCTGGTACGCCAGTTCGGGGCCACGGGCTGCATGGTGTTCTCCTAGTCGCTCGGCATCTGATCGAAGTGGTGGATCGCCGTGAGGATGAGGTCTCGGACTGCGGTTCCATAGACCGCTGACTGCTGCAAGAGGGCGAACGCCTTGGTGTACAGCTCGATTTCGCGGGGCTGGGTGACGGAGAACTCCGCCGAGTAGGTCTCGACGAGGACGAGCTTGTCGTCGAACATCGAGAAGGAGTTGCCGGGCCAGATGCCCAGGGGTGCGGAGCGGGGGATGATGCCCAGGCTCAGCCGGGGGAGCCGCATGACCGCAAGCAGGCGGTCGAGCTGCCCCTTCATCACCTCGGGGCCACCGAAGTTGGTGTAGAGGGCCTGTTCGCCGAGGACCACGTTGAAGATCCGGTTGCCCCGGTACAGGTACTGCTGCCGTTCGAGTCGCTTGGCGGTGGCGGCTTCCGCGTCGTCGGGGATCTCGTAGTAGTCGACGACCTGTCTGAACGTCTCGGCCGCGTAGTCCGCCGTCTGGATCGTTCCCCACACGAGCGTCGGGTGCCAGATGCGGAAGACCTTGGTCTTGGCGTAGACCGGCAGGGCCTTGCGCTGGCGTCGTTCCGCCCCTGTCTGCAGCTGTCGGCGCCACTCGAGCCACAGCTCGTCGATGTGGCGCACCGTGGCTATCAAGTCATCAACGACCTCTTGCCTGTTGGTCTTGATGCACCAGACCCGGATGTCGTCTTCGCTGGGGTTCTGCTTGCCGTTCTCCAGCCGGGAGACCTTGGACTCGGCCCAACCTGTGGCCACGGCGAATGCCCGGCCGCTCGCGAACCCGGCGTCCTTCCGGAATCCGCGCAGCCGGGCACCCAGTGCCTCTCGTGCTTCTTGAGCTTGGTTATTCACTGATGGGTCAGGGCTTGTACTCGGCGTGTGGGATGGCGGCGGTCCAGAGCAGGTCACGCACGCGGACGCACTCGGCCACGGTGTCCGGGTCCTCGATGATTTCCGACCCCAGCACTCGGCCCTCGGGGTCGAAGTGGCCGACGGCGAGGAGACGGTCGTCGTACAGCCACCAGTCGTTGCCGCCGACGGGGAAGTCGATGCCTTCGGGCAGACGGTGCCGCGGAAGCCATCGGATGTCCTCGCCGGCTTCCTGGTTGAGGTGGGTCAACGAGTGTTCCCAGCCGACGTATTGGGAGTGCGGCTCGGTGATGACCCGGACGCGCCTGACGGTCTTCCCTTCGCTCGTGACGCGCTTCATGAGCGTCATCCAGGGGTCGAGCCACGCGTAGTCGTCCGGCTCACCCCTCTGCCACCGTGCGTAGGGCGTGTCCTCGATGGGAGACCCGTAGTCGTCCCTCAGCTCCAGATGGAAGGCATCGCGTTCGAAGCTGTTGAACAGCTCGTCACGCTGGGCTGGGGTGATCAGGTCCACTGTTCTCCTCCAGTAGGGCCGTGATCGAGGACTTGGGGACCTCGATGCAGGTCTCATAGTCGGGCATCCGCATCTGACTCAACGCCTCGGGATTGGTCATCTCCGGGCCGTGCAGGATGCACGTGTCCTGTTCCGTGACGAGCATGATCGGGGAGGTGAAGCTCTTGATCTCGCCGGTTGCGTGTCCGTCCTTCGTCAGGTGCTCGAACAGCTCCGGCGGAACCTCGATCACCGTCTGGCCTTCGGGCACGTCGAGCCGCATGAGCAAGTCGTTCGCGAACACCTTCCAGCCTTGGATGACGTAGCTGTCCTGGTCACTGGCGTACAGGGTGGGGCTGTCTCCGGGGGTGGAGTTCTTGCCAAGGAACCGTAGCTTCACGGCTGCTCTCCCGTCCGCTGCCTTGCGCCGGTTTGCGCGAGACGACGATGGTCCGCGAGGTACTCAACCCCGTCAATCGACTTGCTGCAAACTCGCGCAATCTTCTTGGGGGTTGAGAGACAGCCGTCCTACGGTCGTCTCCAAACCCGAGCAACCAAGGGAAGCCGGCGGACGCGCCTGAGGTGCGGCGCCGAGAGCAACCTTCCTGCCCGTGACGTGCGGAGGACAGTGATGGCTCTTGCCTTGCAGAGTGCAACCGCTCCCGAGGCGACGCGCGGGAGATTACGGAGCGCTTCCGGCGGCACAGCCAGTGCTGTTCCGCCGCAGGGAAGGGTTCCGCAGGTACACGGTCCGGGGAGAGACATGGACCAGCCAGCTCGCTTCGTCGTCTCCTGCACCCGCGCACCGCAGCGAGTAGGGCAACTGCGCCGGATCAGTGCCGCTCACCTCCGGCTGTGGGAGATCGGCTCCTGCATCGACACAGCCAACCTGCTCATCAGCGAATTGGTCACCAACGCCGTCCGGTACGGCGAGACGGAGGACGTCAGCATCTCCGTCTCGTACTGGCGGGGCGAGGTCCGCATCGAGGTGGCTGACGGAACTCCGGGCCGACCGCAGGTGAAGAGACCGGCCGCCGACGAGGAGAGCGGTCGCGGCCTGCTGATCGTCGAAGCCCTCGCCGAGGACTGGGGGACCAGCGAGGACGGCACACTCACGTGGTGCACCATCGCCGTACCGGAACCGGTGGTGCCCAAGTCGGGGTTCTGGTGCGAGTGGCACCAGGAGGACGGCAGGCAACTCTCGCTCGCGGCCATGCCCACGCCGGACCGCGCGATCCGCTGGGCTCGCATCCAGATGCGCGTCATCGCCTCAGCCATCGACGCGTCGGTGGCCGGTTACGTCTGGGACTGGCTGTCCGACGGATGGCGCGAGCCCGCCGAAGCCCTCAAGAACGGCGAGGAGTTCACACTCCCCCTCTCGGCCGGCCCGTACAAGTTCGTGTGGCACGCCCGTCCGGTGCGCTTCGTGCCCCTGGTCGGCGGAACCCCCCTGCCCCACCTCGCGGACGAGGAGCCGGAATGGGACTGAAGCCCGCCGAGCTGTGGAGCCGGTTCGACTGGCAAGGCGGGAGCCGCTTCAGGTGCGAGCGGACCGGACTTCCCGTGACGGAGATCGGCGACATCACCGTGGCAGGCGAGACCTTCGCCCTCCAAGCCTGCCAGTGGTGCGTGTTCAGGCTCGAACAGCTCCACTACACGATGAGTGAGCGAGCCGTCCGCCGCCCGCGCCCCCGGACATCCGCGCCCGCACCCCCTCGCCCCACTGGCGGGACACCCCGATCGGCTACGAGGAGACCCGGCGCGGACACGGCCGCAGTGTGCGCCGCACCATGCAGGTCCTGCCCGCACCCGCCCATCTCCCCTTCCCGCACGTCAAGCAGGTCTTCCTGCTCGAACGCTACGTCAGCGACCTGCACGGCAGGCTCATCAGCGCCGTAGCGGTCCTGGGCGTCACCAGCCTGACCGCCCAGCGGGCAGGAGCCCGCGCACTGTCACACCTGTGCTCGGGCCAGTGGTCCATCGAAACCCTGCACTTCATCCGCGACACCCTCTACGCCGAGGACGCCTCCCGCGCGCACGCTGGCACCGGCCCACGAGTTATGGCCACCCTGCGCAACCTCGCCATCGGCGCCCACCGGCTCGCCGGCCACACCGGAATCACCGAAGCCACCCGCTGGGCCGGCCGCCATATGAACCGCCCCTTCAGCATCCTCGGACTACCTCATGGATCTTGAAACGGCCGTGTCCCTGCTGTAGAGGCAGCCGACGCCGATGTAGTTGCGCACCAGCATGCGGGCGTACTGATCGCCAGACTCTGGCAGACGCTCCGCAATGACACGTGGAATGTCCTCAGTCTCTCCCTCGACCAGCATCAGCCGCCGTGGCGCGACAAGCCCCGGCCGATGCGTGTACACCTTGATCATGGACGCGACAGCCCCGGGCAATAGCATGTCATCGCAGTCGAGTTGGAGGACGAGATCGGTGCCCGCGGCTTCGACGGCGAGATGCCGTGCGTGCCATCTTCCCTTGGGCTCGCTCTTTATCACCGTCAGCGGCAGCACGCGTCCCGGCGTCTTGCCCGTTCACAGGTGTCGTCCTCCGACCCGTCGTCGACGACGACCACCTGATCGACCGGTACGGTCTGGGTCACGATCGACGCCAGGGCCTTGTCGATATGGTCGGTACCGTTACGGACGGGGATGATGACCGCAACTGCCATGGGCCGCGTCAGTCCTTTCTGGAAGCCTTGAGAACCGTTTTACGAATACCAGAGAGCAGATCTGTGACCCCCTGCTCGGAGAGCAGGTTGGTCTCCAACTGCAGTGCGACGCCTCCGGTTCTGACACAGGGATCGACAGCCAGATCGAGAGTGGCGTCCTCCGAATGGCGGACCGCCTCGGGCGCGACGGCCGGAGTGTCCGGGAATACAGGGATATCCGATGGGGGACTTGAGGAATCCTCTTCTGGCATTTCGGACAGTACGCGCCTGTCATTGAACTGCATGATCAGAGGGTTTCCGGTCCGCCAGCCTGCTGCCCGGCTGTCCATGAGGCTCACGTGGATTTCCGGAGAGAGCTGGGAATTCCAGTATGCGGTCATCGAAAAGTCCCTCATCTCGGCCGCTAGTTGCTCGAAGCTTCTCCTGCTTGGTTCGTTCCGGCAGGGGAGCAGAGTGGTCGACTTGAGGCGCGTCACAGATCTCATACGCAAGGGATCGAATCGGTTGGCGCTGTGTAGCATGATGAGGAAGTCGTTGAGATCGAGAGCCTTCGAAGATTCCAGCGCGAAAGCGGCAAGCAGGAGTGTCGACGTACTGACGGAATATCTTTTTGACAGACTTGAGAGTGCTGCTTGAGCCTCCAGGCCGAGGGAAACCCCACCGTGCCGCACGGAGCCATCGGTGAACATAGCCTTTTTTTGCTGCGGGCGTGCACCTGTGACCTGCCCGACAGTTGCGGCCCGGTAGGCGATAGCAGCCTCTTCTCGCCGTTTTCCGTGGGTGGACTGCTCCCAAGTGAACTGGTCGAGTTGCTGAAATACCTGGGCGGTATCCGCTTTTTCCTCATTCGGGTGTCGGGCCTCCCGCAGAAGTTCCCGCAGGAGGTTCTCGTATCCCCAGCCGTCGACGGCCATACGTGACACAACCACAACGACTTGCCTTACGCCCTCGGCGTCCGCGGAAAAGCCTACCCGGATCGGAGGCTCGGTCCGGGTGTCGATGCTACTGCGGGTGAGCATGGCCAGCAGCCTGTTGCCACCGCTCGGGGCCTGTGGTCCTGGGGCGGTGTCTACGAGTGCATGGATCACCACATCGGCCTGGACGTTCTGAGAGGGGGGCATTCCGTGGTCCATGACGTACAGCGTCCGCAGCGATTCGTGTCGCCGCACCACTCTGCGCACCGCCTCTGTACACGCCTCCAGGCTGAACCCAGGTATGGCTATTACCGCCTGGAGGTCCAGGTTTTCTTCCTCTCCTGTGGGCGTGATCCGTCGGTAGTTCAAGATGTCACGCTGGGCCCATGTGAGACCTCCCGATCGAGCGCTGCCCCCAGAGACGCGTAATCTCAGACGTCGAATATTGCCCCCGGTCATCCGATCCCAAACCTTTCAGCTGTAAAGAGCAGGCAAACGTAAGGCGTGATGTGCAGGAAAAAAATCAGATGCGTGAAAAGCGAGAGCTTTACATGTCCTGGATGAGCTGCACAAGTGTGCCTTCGGTTACCAGCAAAGTAGGCCGATGCGCCCGACAGGCGCAACACCCCCTGTCGAAAGTTTCGAAACTTTGAGTCGGCCTTGCGCGGCACGGCCGTTTCAAGATCGCGGGCTGGCGGCTGAGTTGAGGTGCGCGGGCGGCGTGTTGCCCTGCTGACGAGGGCGGAGCTCCAGTAGAACGAGGGTTCTCACGCCAACTCGTCCGTGCTGGAGCTCCGTTGCTGACTGAGTCTGCCATCCCACAGAACACATGTGGTTCATTCGCTGCCCTGGTGTCGTCGTTGGAGGAGTTGCCGCCGGTCGCGGTGGACCGGCAGGGCATGACGGACCTGTTGGAACGGCTGCGTGAGGTCGGGGACGGGCGCCGGGACCAGGGGCGGCTGTATCCGGTGGCGGCGGTGCTCGCCCTGGCGGCTTCGTCGGTCGTGGCGGGCATACGGTCGTTCGCCGCGATCGGCAGCTGGGTCGCGGACGTGCCGCCCGACTGGTGCCAGGACCTTTACCGCCGCTGCGAAGCCGCGCGGATCGTGGCCGGCCCGCCGTCGGCCAGCACGATCTGGAGGGTGCTGACTGGCGCGGATGCCGAGGCACTGGACGCCGCCGTCGGCGCGTGGCTGGCTGACCAGGCGGCCCTGGAAAAACCACCGGCAGACGAGGACGACGAGGAAGGCGAGGAGACAACGGCGCTGTCGGCCTGGGCGGTCGACGGCAAGGCCGTCCGCGGCGCGAAGGACACCGACGGCAAGGCCCTGCGCCTGCTCGTGGCCATGGAACACGGACGCCAACTCGTCCTGGGACAAGTGCAGATGGACACCAAGAGCAACGAGATCCCGATGTTCCGCGAACTGCTGGAGCCGCTGCCCGTGGAAGGAGTGGTGATCACCGCGGATGCCTTATGCCGACGTCGGCATAAGTCATCCGCGGTAACGACCGCCCCCGCGAGATCCGCGTCGTCGATCTGGTCGAGCAGGGGTTGGAACTCGGGGATCTCGTTGGTCTTCGCGCCGATCTCGCGGGAGGCGAGGGTGATGCCGTCGCCATGCCGGACGGCGGAGAGCACGAAGACCCGGCTGCCGTCCGGGCGCCTCGCGCCGCGCAGGCACTTGCCGTCCACCGCGATCGCCCGCCGCCGGGAGCGCACCGGTTCGGCGCGGGCGGCCGCCCGGTGGGCGCGGCGCTGTTCGCGTTCGATGCCGCCGTCGGGCATGAGCGGCTCGGGAGAGTGGGACACCGTGGACAGCAGGGGCCGCAGGTGGTCGTAGCCGGCCGCGCTGACCTCACCGGGATCGAGCCGCCCCAGAACGGTGCGCAAGGTCTTCTCGCTCGGGATCCGGTAGCGGCCGCGCAACGGATGGTAGGGCAGACCGAAAGCGGCCAGTTCCTCCGGCGTCGCACGTCGGCACCACTCCGCCGCCGCGGTGATGGAGTCATGGCCCGCCGGGGTCATCGCACAGACCACCAGGGCCAGCAGCGAGGAGACCCGGTAGCGCACCCCGCACGCCCCGCGAGGATCGGTGACCGACTCGAACTCGGCAACCAGGCCGCGGACTTGGCCTCGCGCAGCATCCGAGCCGAGGGCCTCCAGGCGGGGCGCCGGAGAGACGGGAACGACGGCAGGGGATGATGGAGGAACGAACACGGCACCTTCGTGGATCTTGCAGCGTAGAGAACTCCATGATCCACAGGTGCCGTGTTCATCTGCTTCCGGGGCCCGCCAGCATGATCAACCTGCCCAGGCCGGGGCGATCCGGGCAAACGCCGGGGCCCTGCCGGCTCGCCGGCCACACCGGAATCACCGAAGCCACCCGCTGGGCCGGCCGCCATATGAACCGCCCCTTCAGCATTCTCGGACTACCTCATGGATCTTGAAACGGCCGTGGCCTTGCGCGGTTCGTCTGCCGTGTGTTGTCATGGTCGAAATCCATGATCGGCAACGCGTGGGCAATTAACGCCTTCGTCAATTTTCTATGTTTAATCCGCTGCAAGGAGAGGGGTGATGGTGGCTTTATTGGATCGACTCGCCGTCGAGGAGGGGGAGCCGCCCGTCGGCGCCGAACTGCTTGAGATGGCTGTCATGGCGTCAGCGGCCGACGGCAATGGGGTCACCCATCGCGGGGAAACGGTCCCGTATTCCATACTCATGGACATCGCGATGGAAGTGGCCCAGTCCCTCAGAGCGCAACGCGTGGCCAAGGGAAGCGTAGTGGGCATCAGTGCCCCACCCGGGCCCGCGCTTGTCACGGCGGTCTTGGCAGCGATCTCCGCGGGAATGTGCTATGTCTACATCGACCCGGAATGGCCGGAGTCGCATCGTCTCAGAACACTCGAACTGTCCGGTGCCGTGGTGCTTTTGGAGCAGTCCGGTCATACGCGGCGTCTGCCGGAGTTCCTTGCTGTGCGGATGCTGACGGACCCGGCCCGGCGGACCGGCGAGGCAGCCCATGCGCAGGCCGCTGGCGCAGCCTGCCTCATCAGCACGTCAGGCACGACCGGGACGCCGCGGCTGGTCGGTATGACACCGCAGGCGATCGCCCATCTCGTGCGGGGCAGCGATCTGATTCGGCTACGCCGGGACGACAGGTTGCTGATGCTCGCTCACCCCGGGTTCGGAGCCTTCCTCTGGGAGTTGTGGGCGGCCCTCGACGGCGGTGCCGACCTGGTGATACCGGACGAGCGAAGGATGTCGCTGGCCAGCCTGGCCGACATTGTCGAGCGATCCGGCGCCACCGTCGTCCACCTCACCGCCGGGCTCTTCCGGCAGTTCGTCCCGCGGCATGTCTCCGCCCTCTCCGAGACGCGCCTGGTGATGTGCGGCGGCGACACCGTACCGCCGGAGCAGTTCAGTATCGCCCGTGCCGCTCTCGGCGGCGAGTTGGTGGCCTGCTACGGATGCACGGAGAACACGGTCTTCACCACGCTCTACCGAGCAGACGACGAGATCGCCCCCATGTCGCCGATTCCGCTGGGAGAGCCGCTGCGCGGAACCGAAGTCCGTGTCCTCACCGACGAGTTGAGGCCGGTGCGTCCCGGTGAGACCGGCGAACTGTACGTCTCCGGAGAGGGACTCGCCGCTGGATACGTCAACGACGCTGCTGCGACCGCCGAGCGCTTCATCATGCTGCCGGCGTCCACAGGCGTCGCAGGCGTGCGCGCATACCGTACAGGCGACTTCGCCCGCTGCCGCGATGACGGCTCCTACGTCCTCGTGGGACGCCGTGACCGACAGGTTCAGATCCGCGGATTCCGGGTCGAACTGAGTGAGGTCGAGCACCTGTGCAGATCGCTGGAGACTGTCGACGACGCTCATGCCATGTACCTGCGTGAAGAAGCGGACGATGAACTGGTCGTGCTGCTGACTGTCACGGCAGGTGCCACAGCCGACGCCGCGGACATCCTGCTCGATGTCCGCAAGCACGTGCCCGACTTCATGGTGCCTGGCAGGGCCGTCGTCGTCGATGCACTACCCCTGACCGACAGGGGCAAGATCGACCGCAAACAGGCTGCCGAACTCGCACGACCGCCGAGGTTCACGGGCTCCACCACGGCGGACTCGGCACCGGATGCTGCCGGAGGCAGCGCAACCGCCGGCCTTGAGGCGGACCAGCAGGTTGTCCTCGAGAGGGTCAGGGCGATCTGGGCAGACGTTCTGAAACTCACTGCCGTGGATCCGGACACGCACTTCACCGACCTCGGTGGCCACTCACTCCGGGCCACTCAGGTGCTGTCCCGTGTCACCGACGCGTTCGGTATCGCGGTGCCGCTCCGTCAGTTCTACGAGGATGCGACGGTGCGCGGCCTCACCGCACAGATTGAAGCGGCGTTGCGGAAGCGACGGGACTGACGTCTTCGAGAAGCGGGCCAAAGGCCTTCGACGATTCGGAGGGACGGGAACAGTGACGGCCGACTCAGTATCCGGAACCGAGGCGCCCGGGTGGATCAGGTCTGCCCAGGCCACGCCGAATCAGGCGCAGTTGTATCTCCTGCAAAGTCTGTTACCGGACAACCCCTTCTACAACGTGGCCATCAGCGTTCGCATACGCGGGCCGCTCGACGGGAGCCGTCTGAGCGACTGCCTCGGCGTTCTGGTCGACCGACATGAAGCGCTGCGCACCGGATTCCGTCTCGACGACGAGGGCTCGGTCGTCCAATGGGTCGGAGCGTCCCAGGGCTGGTCGGTCGAGCGCGTGCATGCCGACTCGGACGCGCGAGTGCGGGAGTTCGCCGAGGACGCCGCGCGTCGGGTGTTCGATCTGACACATCCGCCGCTGATCCGTGCAATCCTGATACGTCGAGGCGTCGCGGATCACACATTGATCCTGGTGTTTCACCACATTGTCATCGACGCCTGGTCGGTCGGCATTCTCTTCGACGAGTTGTCCGCCCTGTACGGTGCCGAAGGACAGCCCTCCGCAATTCAGCTCCCGCCGACGGTCTCTCCGCTGGACACAGTCACGGACGCCGGCCCCGCCACAGATCCCGCCGGCCTCCTCGAATACTGGGCCGGTCAGCTCACACCCCCGCCCGGAAATGCGGAGGTGGCTGGGCAGGATCGTTTCGTCGGAGCGGCCGGTGCCCTCCACACCTTTCATGTCCCGGAAGGGCTCGCGCTCTCGGTGCGCCGTGAGGCTGCCCGGAGGCGGTGCTCGTCGTTCATCATCATGCTGTCGGCCTTGCGCGTGGCACTGGGCCGCCGTACGTCGCAGGACGACCTGACCATAGGCTGCCCGATCGCTGGCAGAACGGATCAGCGTCTGGAGCAGGCCGTCGGCTTCTTCGCCAACACCCTGCCGATACGTACTGTGTTCCCGCCGGACGCCGGCCCGGACAGCGTCGTGGAGGCCGTGCGGGCAGCTGCGCTGGATGCTTTCGATCACCAGGCGGTGCCGTTGGCGAGCATCGTCTCGCACATCAGCCCGACGCGGGACATGCGCCGGAACCCGCTGTTCGACGTCACCTGCCAGCAACAGAACGCAGCGGACCAGCGACTCGCCCTCCCCGGTGCCGTATGCGAGTTCAGGCACGTGGACAAGGGAACTACCCAATTCACGCTGAGTCTCGACATCTACGACGATGGACAGCGATTCGAATGCACCTTTGAGTACGCCACGGAAGCACTGGATCTAGGCGCCGTTCATGAGATCGAGCGCGCGTTCCTCGATGCACTGCAAGAGGTGTGCGGAGTGGCGCCCGCCTCCGCAACCCCATTGACGGACAAGGGCGTCAGCGCTGTGGATCCCTCCCCAGCCGCCCACACGCCACGATCCAGGGGACGGGTACCCGAAGCCCTTCGTCATGCCCTGGCTCAGGATCCCGCACGGTCGGCCCTTGTCGCAGGCGGTAGGACCTGGAACTGTGCCGAATTGCTCGCCGAGGTCGACGAAGCCATGGCGGAACTGGCCGCTGCGGGTGCCCAGCCCGGCCGGAATGTAGTCGTTGCTTCTCCCCGGTCGGCCGACGGGGTCGTGCGGATGCTCGCGATCTTCCTTCTGGGCGCCGCCTACTGCCCACTCGACGAGCGCATGACCGCCGAAGGGCTCGACTCCGTGGTCCGAGGGCTCTGCCCCGCCGCGATTGTCGGCAGCGACGCCGATATCTGGCAGGACTTGGTCCGATCCCTGCCCTCAGCTGCCGGGCGGAACAACCATGGCGAGGCGGCCGAAGACACGGCTTACATCGTCCACACCTCCGGTTCAACCGGCGCACCCAAGCAAGTAGCCGTCTCCTACCGTGCTTTCGCCGCCTACCTCGACGCGGTGCGCCATGCATTCCGGCTGGGACCGGACGACCGAGTTCTGCACTTCGCGGCGACCGGCTTCGACGTGGCCGTCGAAGAGGTGGTGCCCACGTTGCTCGCCGGTGGCACTGTCGTGGTCGCCCCTCCGGAGCTCGCAGCCGAACCGGAAGGATTCATCTCCTTCGTCCGCGGCCATGGCATTACGGTGGCCAACCTTCCGTCCTCCTTCTGGCATCGGATGGCCGAGGAACTGCGTCCGCGTGCCGATGTCGCACCGGGCTCCGCGCTGCCACTGCGTCTGGTGGTACTCGGCAGCGAGCCACTGCGTCCCGCCTCTGTGCTTCGCTGGCGAAACCTCGGCTACGACGGCGTCCAACTGCTGCACGCCTATGGCGTCTCGGAAGGCACCGTGACCGTGGCCGTTCGCGATCTGACGGACTTCGCCATTACGAACGAAACGGAACGGCTGCCCATCGGCCGACCACTCGGTCACGTCGAGTTGCTCGTGCTCGACGAGGACGAGCAACCCGTGGCACCCGGTGAACCGGGACGTCTTGTGCTGGGCGGAGCGGCCGTCTCCTGGCCGGCATCGCAGCCTGGCTCGCTCCTTCGCACAGGAGACGCGGCACGGGTACTTCCTGACGGGGACGTGGTGTTGCTCGGGCGGATCGACCGGAAATTCAAGCGCCGCGGTGTCCTGGTCGACCCGGACGGCATTGAGCGGGCGCTGACCGCGCATCCCCAGGTGGCCGACGCTCTGGTCGTCCCCCGCGCCGATGGTGAGCTC
This sequence comes from Streptomyces sp. NPDC057438, assembly GCF_042802995.1. Taxonomy (NCBI): domain Bacteria; kingdom Bacillati; phylum Actinomycetota; class Actinomycetes; order Kitasatosporales; family Streptomycetaceae; genus Streptomyces; species Streptomyces sp. NPDC057438. The sequence continues at coordinate 33,337 of NZ_JBHVDD010000044.1, read as the reverse complement.
GTCGCCGTACTGGAGGTGCCCGACGTAGACCGGCGGAACAGACGAGTCGGCGACGCCGCCCGAGTGCGCGACTGGTCGGCAGTCCACGACGACGAGGCGGTCAACGACTACGACGCCGACGGTGACCCGCTGCTCAACATCAGCGGATGGACCAGTGCGATCCACCGGACTCAGCTGTCGGCACGTGTGATGAGGAGCTGGGCGGACAACGCTGTCGCGGGAATCCGGCGTTTCCGGCCCCGACGCGTTCTTGAGATCGGCTGCGGCACCGGAATGCTCCTGCTCCAGTTGGCAGCCGACTGCGAGCGCTACGTGGGGCTCGACGTGTCCAAGTCGGCTCTCGATCACGTCGAGCGGACGATCAGGGACCTGCGTCCCGATCTCGCCCATGTGGAGCTCTTCCTCGGCAGTGCCGACGAACTGAGGCGCCTGGGTGTACAGGGTCGCTTCGACGCGGTCGTCATCCACTCCGTGGCCCAGTACTTCCCTTCCGTTGAGTATCTGGAAACTCTCCTGGACGCGCTGGCACCGCTGTTCGCCGAACGTGCCGTGGTTCATGTCGGTGACGTGCGCAATCCAGACCTCGTCCGGGCGTTGTACCGGGAACAGGTACTCGCCGACACCACTCCACGGGACGACGTGGAGTTGATCGCGGAGATCGAGACGCTGGTCAACCGTGAGGAGGAGCTGCTGATTCCTCCTCGCTGGTTCGCTTCCGCCGGCCGCGGGACGTCCGCCCCCGTCGGCGCGGAGACGTTCGCTCGTCCCCCCTGGCCCGAGGGCGAGCTGAACCGTTACCGGTTCGACGCACGCCTCTTCTACGGCGATTGGGAGCAGGCGGGGACCCCGGTGATCTGTCCTCCGGATGAGGCAGAGCTCGAGCGCGCCCTTGCCGCGGCACACGACCTGGTCGTCATACCCAACCGACCGCTTCCCCAACTCGGCTCAGTCTTGAGGAAATTGACACGTGATTACGCCGAGTCGGGGCTTGCTTCGCTTCTTCCGCCGGCGTCGGGCGGGCCCGTCGATGAGGTCGGCGTGTGGCGTGAGTGGTACGTGACCGCTGCACAGCACGGATACCAGGTGCTGCTGCCCTATGCCGAAGACAGCAGCCGGGTGGATGTGACCTTCGTCCGGCGTGACGCGCGCAGCGCCTCGAGCGGGGCGCTCCTGACGGAGGCGGGGTTCTTCTCACCCTGCACCGCATGGACCGCCGGCAACCGTCGGCCGAACGATCCATTGCGCCGCGAATCACTGACGGCACTGCTGGACGAGGTGGTCGGGGCCGCGGCAGCGGTACTGACAGCCGAGTCGGTGCCGACCTCCTCTCTGGTGCTCGAACGGTTTCCCCGATCCTCCGATGGCCAGCTGGCGCGCCGTCCGCTCGCGGGACTTGCGGCGCGAGGCGCCGTTACCCTCCGGTCCGACGATCCGGGGCACGGGCGACCGGACGATCCAGTGGCGGAGGCATGGTGTGCCTTGCTCGGGCAGTCCGGCGCCCGGGACACCGACAACTTCTTCGCCTGCGGCGGCGACTCAATCCTCGCTCTTCGACTCGTCGCTCGACTCGGGGCACTCGGGTACTCCATCGGTCCTGCCCTGCTCTTCCGCAACCAGACGCTCGGCGCGCTCCGGGACGCCCTGAGTGCCTCGGAACACGCCGTTCCCCGCAGTACAGACCCGGAACCGTCCGGCAGGCCCGAACCGGACCAGGAGGAAAGGAACCCGGCTGACTGGGCATCGACACCGATGGCTCAATGGTTCCGCGAGCAGAACTTTCCCGATCCCGCGCACTACCAGCAGGCCGTGCTGCTGAGCCCGGCGGCCGGATGCGACACGGTGCGTCTGTGCGAGGGGCTCAAGACGGTCCTGAGAGCGCACGGTGCTCCGGAACCACGCGTGATCAACGCGGACGACGGGGACGAGGCATGGCAGCACGCCGTGGAATCCGCACGTCAAGAGATCTCGGATCAGGATCCAACCGTGTTCCGGGTCGTCACGGGACACGACGCGACCGGCCGGGAACGAGTCGCGTTGTTCGCCCATCATCTGATCGTCGATGCGGTTTCCTGGAACATGTTGCTGGACGGGCTCGACTCCTGGCTGCACCGCCCGCACACCGCTGAGCCGCCCGGCCGTACCGTGCGGCAATGGGTGGTACGGCTACGCTCCGCTGTACGCGAGGCGCCCAGGGAACATGAGATGTGGCGTCGGCAGCTGGCCTCACCGGTGCACCCACTGTTTGCGAAGCCGACCAACGGCGACGGGCGCCTGAGATGGTTCACCGAAACCGTTCCCCGCGTACGTCCCGGTCGCACCGGCCGTACGGACGGTGCCGAGGCTTTGCTTCTCGCCGCCGTGGGTCAGGCCCTGACACGCTGGAAATCGGTCCCCGCGGTGATGGTGGACCGCGAGGTCCACGGCCGGGACGCGCTCGACGACAACGCCTCCAACCTGCTCGGCTGGCTGGCCGCGACCCATCCCGTGCTACTCGGCGAACGGTCGACCGCCGAGGACGTGCGGCACACCTTGCGCGACCTGGCGTCCGACGGCACCCGCTTCCTCGCCCACCGCTTCCTGGGCCAGGAACCGCTGCCGCCCAGTCCCGCGGAAGTCTGTTTCACGTACCTCGGCAGGCGGTCACGAGGGGGCTACGACCACTTCACCGTGGCCGATGCCGACGTGGCCTCCGAGCTGCTGGGCGAAGACGTCGCCGAGACCAACGTGTCCGCGTACGCCCTCGACCTGGTGGTGGAGGGCAATCCCTGGACCGAGGAGCTTGCAATCCGCTACGCCGTCGACAGCAGCCGCGTATCCGATGAGGAGGCGAGGGAACTCGGGCGTCTGCTGGTGTCCGCCGTGACCCGCCAGGTCAGGGACGAGCACTCGGTGGAAGACCTGAAGGTCACGCCGACCCAGGCAGCCATGGTGCTCCACACCGCGGCACGGCCCGATTCCCTGGTCGGGGTAGAGCACACGGTGATCACCCTCGGCGGACGGCTCGATCCAGAGCGCTTCCGGTCGGCGGTCGAGGCGGAGACGCAGCGCCATGAACTGCTGCGCTCCAGTTTTCACCTGGACAGCGGAGAACCGCGTCGCCGAGTGGATCCCCGGGTTCCTCCCCAGGTGTACATCGAGGACCTCACTGGTCTGCCCACACGTGAGCAGTTGCGCAGAATCGACAGGTACGCCAACGAGGATCTGGAGGCGGGCTTCGATCTGAGTCGTCCGCCGGCAGTGCGCTGGGGTCTCTTTCTCCGCTCAGCCGAACTGACCAGCCTGGTCTGGACACATCATCACGCGGTTCTGGACGGCGCCGGATCCTGGGCGCTGCTCGCGGCCGTTCTGGAACGGACCGGCACGGGGCCCACAGAGCCGGCCCGGGAGCCGCAGCGCCTCCCGTCCGCACAGCAAGTGCCGCAGCAGGCCCGTCACGACACCGCCGCCGAAAGACACTGGGCCTCCCGGGCCGGCAAGGGGGCACGTCCACTCCTCCTGTTCGGGGATCGCCCGCTGCCGAGCGCCATCGGGCGCGAGCTGGATGTCGTCAGACGCAACCTCGACACGGAGACCCTCGGCATTCTGCGCCACGCCGCGGCGGAGCACGGGATCACCGTGGGCACGATCTGCCTGGCGGCATGGTCTCTGGTGCTGATGGCCGCCTCGGGAAGGCACAACGCGGTGGTCGGCACCAGCGTGAGCCACGAACCTGAGACCGACGGGGACGGTCCAGTGGTGGGCATGCACGTGACCACGGTGCCGATGTTCTGCCGTATCGAACCCGGACACTCCGTGGCCGACTGGCTCGGCGAGTTCCAGTACGAGGTCGCGGACGGCCAGTACTTCGGGTATGTCGGCGAGACAGCGATACGCCGGTACATGGGCCTACGCGGCCGCCTGTACGACAACCACTTCGTCTTCCAGAACTACGCCAGACCTGAGCACTCCGCGGAACCCCACGCGATCCGCGTCCTCTCCGCACGGACGGTCACGCGCACTGGACAGCCGATGACCCTGGTGGTCGACGACTCCGGGCCCACGGTGTCGGTCGAGCTGGTCTTCGACCGCACTGTGGTAGGGCGCCCCACAGCGGCCACGCTGCTGACCCGCTTTGTGGAGAACCTGGGCAGACTGGCGACGGAGCCGAGGGCCTCCGCCGCAGAACTGATCGGGCCCCGAATCGCGCTCCCCGAGGCCGAAGAGGCGGCACCCCAGGAGCCTGACGCCACCGAGGACACGCGCGAGTCGAAAGTACGCAAGATACTGGCGGATCTGCTGGGCGTGCCGGATGTGCACCCAGACGCGAACTTCTTCGACATCGGCGCTCGGTCCATCCTGCTCGTCGAGGCGCGTCAAAGGCTCACCGCTGAACTGGGCCTGGCCTTCCCCATCACGCACTTCTTCGAGTTCCCCACCGTGCGTGCTCTGGTCGAGGCGCTGGAGAGCGAGTCGAACCCGATGCAGAACCGCGAATCCAGGAGGGCTGACGTGTGACGGACAAGATTGCCATTGTCGGGATGGCCTGCCGTGTGCCCGGCGCCGACACCCCAGAGGAACTGTGGGAGAACCTGCTGGCCGGCCGGGACGAGATGACCGCCGTCACACCCGAGGCGGCCATCGCGGCGGGCGCCGACGCGACCAAGGTGCATCGGCCCGACTATGTTCTCGGCACCCATGGTGTCGGAACCACCTACAAGGAGTTCGATGCCAAGCTGTTCGGGCTGACCGACCGTGAAGCCGCCCTGCTGGATCCTCAGCACCGCTTGTTCGCGGAAGTGGCCTGGGAAGCGCTAGAACGCGCGGGCTGTGCCGGGCACCCGGACGACGGACCCATCGGGGTCTTCGCGAGTGCCGGCATGAACATGTATATGACACTCCTGCTGAGAGAACTGGGGCACGAGACAGCCGCCGACGATCCGACCGTCTGGCTGCTCAACGACCCGGACTTCCTCGCCACCCGGCTGTCGTACGCCTTGGACCTACGAGGGCCGAGTCTGTCCGCACAGTCCGCCTGCTCCGGTTCTCTGGTCAGCGTCCATCTGGCGTGCCGGGCACTGCTCGCGGGGGAGTGCCGGATCGCAGTGGCCGGCGGCAGCGCCCTCGACCTGCTGGCCGAGCGCGGATACCTCTACCAGCAGGGCGGCATCGGCTCGGTTGACGGCCGCTGCCGGCCGTTCGACAGCCAGGCGTCCGGATCGGCACGGGGCGACGGGGCCGCCGCGGTGGTCCTGAAACGGCTCTCGGACGCGATCGCCGACCGGGACGAGGTCATGGCGCTCGTCCTGGGCAGCGCGGTCAACAACGACGGACACCAGAAGGCCGGCTTCACCGCCCCCAGCGTGCACGGTCACGCCTCGGTGATCCGAGACGCCCTGCGTGCGGCCGGTCTGTCCCCAGGCGACATCGAATTCGTCGAGGCACACGGAACCGGGACCGCCATCGGTGATCCCGTCGAGATCAGAGCGCTGGAACGCGTCTTCGGCGCCGACGCACGCAGCGAACCCTGCCGCATCGGGTCCATCAAGGCCAATCTGGGCCACCTGGACGCGGCTGCGGGCGTCGTGGGTCTGATCAAGGCCGCGCTTGTCGCCTCGCGGCGCAGTATCCCGCCGCAGGCCAACTTCGACTCCCCGTGCGACGCCCTCGCCGCGTCCACCGCCATCGAGGTGAGCGCCAAGACTGTACGGCTCCCGGAAAGCACACCCGTACGAGGCGGTGTGTCCTCCCTCGGGTTCGGCGGCACCAACGCACATGTCGTGGTGAGCAGTCCTCCCGACACGTTGCCGTTGGAGCGCACAAACGGTGGCCCCGTGCTGTTGCCGATATCGGCCATGAGCGGCTGGTCCCTGCGCGAACAGTGCCGACGACTGGCGGACCACCTCGACCGGAACGGTGACGGGGTCTGCCTCGACGACGTCGGATACGTTCTCCAGACCGGGCGGCGCCAACTTCCCCGCCGCTGCTATGTGATCGCGAACACCCCTCAGGCCGCCGTCACCGCCCTCGCCGACCTCGCGGAGGAACCGCAGGGTGCCACGGACGTCCTGCCCGCGCAGCTGGCCTTCGCGTGGCATCCGGCCATGGCCGACGGGTGGAACGTTCAGGAGGCGGTCGCCGCGCTTGACGGGCTACGAGCGCCCTACGACATGGCTCGTACGGAAGCCGGACTGCCCGAGGACTGGGCCTTTGGATACGCCTGGGCCCACCTGCTGCACCGGCTCGGAATCGAGCCGACGGCTGGCTCGGCGGAAGCGCGGTTGGTCTTGAGCGCCGTGGCAGGGAGCCTTGAACTGGCTGAACTCGCCGATGCGGCCAGGAGGGCCGAGGTGACCACGGCCGGCCCTTACTCGCTCGGCGGGAGAAGCCCGGCCGAGCGGGTGCTCGCTTCGATCGCTGATGCGTGGGCAGCCGGCCACGACGTCGACTGGCGGCAGCTGCACACGCGGCTGCGCCAGAAGACGGCACTGCCCACGTACCCCTTCGACCGGCTCCGGCACTGGCCGCTCACCGGATCCCGGACCAGCGAGCTGGCCACGTCGACGGCGACCGGACGTCCGCACACGATCCGGTGGACGGTCGCGCCGAAGTCCCAGGAGCCGCCCGCGACGCTCGGCGGCAGCTGCACGGTGGTGGGCCCGGCAGGGGCCATCCGTGACGCCGTGGAGCGTGCGGTCAGGCCGCTTTTCCCGAACGGGACGGAGACCTGCGACCGACTCGACACGCTCGAGGACCTGCCCGGAGCGGACGCCAGCGATCCGTCGACCGTGATCGATCTGACTACGCTGGTGGCTACGTCCGACGAGCGCTCCGAATACGTCCGGCTGTGCCGACTGCTTGGTACGGCTTCCGCCAGCCGCCCGGTGCGCTTCGTCTACGTCACGGCCGAGGGGTTCGCGGCAACCGAGGCCGACTGTCCCTCTCCCGCGCGTTCACTGGCGCTTGGTCCGCTGCTCACACTGCCCCGGGAGTCGAGGGGGACGGCGGTGACCATGCTCGACCTGCCTCGCGGGGTTGACGCGGTGGCTGTGGCCGAGGCCGTGCGGGACGAAGTGCCCTTGGTCCGGCCTCTGGTGGCCCGGCGGTCGGGTACTCGGCTGATCCCCGAGTACGTTGCGGACCTCACCCCTCCGTCACGGCCGCCCGCGCGCCTACGGTGGCTCATCACCGGTGGTCTCGGCGGGGTGGGCAGGGCGCTGGCGGAGGAGATCCTGACCACCCGCCTGAACGATGTTGTCGTCCTCACCGGGCGGAAACTCCCCGAGGACGGCGTGAGCATCGGCGGATGCCGTAGTCGACTCCTGGACGTGGCCGACATGGGGAACAGCCACAGCACAAGGCTGTGGCTGCGGAAGACCGACGTCTGCGACGCGGCGGAGGTGCAGGCCCTTCGGGACGCATGCCAACAGGTCCTGGAGGGTGTCGACATCGTCCTGCACGCGGCGGGCGCAGCCACGGGTCAGCGGCTGGACCAGTGGGATCCGGCCGTGTCGGACGAAGTCCTCGGCGCCAAGCGCGACGGCACGATCCGGCTGCTCGACAGCTTTGGCGACGGCAGCTGGCTGGTGCTGTTCTCGTCCTTGACGTCTGTCAAGCCGTACACCGCAGCAGCGGATTACACGGCAGCCAACGCCTATCTGAACATGGTGCCCATGGCTCAGCAGGCGGGGGGTCCCTCCGTCCTCACCGTGGCCTGGCCGACCTGGCGGGATCTCGGCATGTCCAAAGGCGTCCCCACCGGCATCACCGCGGCCGATGGGCTGCGGCTGATCCTCGACTCCCATCGGAGGACCGGAACAATCCTGCTTGACACCGCGGACGACCCGTTGACGCCACAGGCCCGCACGGATGACTCCGTCCGGCCGGCCCCGGTTCTCGACGACCGGACGGTGGAGTCGCTGGTGCGTCAACTGTGGGACGAAGTCCTCGGGTTCGAGGTGGCCGACCCTGCCGCCAACTTGTTCGATGCAGGCGCCGACTCGTTCAGCATGCTGCGCTTCCTCACGCTGCTGGAGGAGCGCCTCGAGATCGAGTTCTCCCTGGACGATCTGTTCGAACATCTCACGATCGGCGGACAGACGTCCTTCATCACAAGTCGCCTGTCCATGCGACAGAGCTCTCGTTCAGGCACATCGGACTCAGCGGAAGGCTGACCAACGTGACGGTGCAGACAAGCGCCACGACAGGCCACGACTCGATCCGGCGACTGGGCTACCTCGACCTCGTGGCCGCGGATGCCGCTCAGGCCGTGGCCACCCTCACCCAACGCTACGGCTTCACTCCCGCAGGCGAGAGCGACAGCGCCCGCCGAGGTGAGGTGACCCACGTCCTCCGCCGAGGCAAGGCAGTGCTCCTGGTCAGCAGCGCCCAAGAACCCGGCGCCCACGCGGACACGTTCGTGGCGGAGCATGGATCCGGCGTGCGCGACATAGCGTTCCTCGTCCACGACGCCGACCGTGCCTGGAAGAAGGCGCTCGCCCATGGCGCCGTGCCGGGCAGCGACGGCAAGTTCCGTCATTCCATCAGCGTCTTCGGGGCGTACGAGCACACTTTCGTCGAGAGCCCGCTGTTCGAGGAGACGCCGCCGGGCGCCACGAAAGAGCGCCGCGGGCATGTGGACCACCTGGCGCTCGCCGTGCCGTACGGGAAGCTCGACGAATGGACCGACTTCTACGTCGAGGTGCTGTCGTTCGAAGTCCTCATGAAGGAGACGACCGACACGGGGCGGTCCAGTATGCGCAGCACGGTCGTCCGTGAGCCGGGTTCCGGCGTGACCTTCACTCTGGTCGAGCCAGGAGCAGCCGAGGGAGACGATCAGATCAGCGAATTCCTCCGCCGCAACGCAGGGCCCGGCATACAGCACATCGCTTTCGGGACCAGGGACATAGTCGCCAGTGTGGACGACTGGACCGGCAGGGGAGCGCGGTTCCTCGCCGTTCCGGGCCGCTATTACGACACCTTGTCGAGACGAGTTCCCGCCCTGCGGGCCGAGGTCGACCGTCTGCGGAGCCGCTCGATCCTCGCCGACAAGGACGAGAAGGGGGAACTGCTGCAGATCTTCACTGCACCGGTCTTCGAACGCCCCACGCTATTCTTCGAGCTGATCGAGCGGAGGAGGCAGAGCTCCGGATTCGGGGCGGGCAATATCAAAGCCCTCTTCCAGGCGGTCGAGGACGAACAGCAGAGGCGGAACCAGTGACGGCGTCCACCGAGAGGGCCGCCTCCCAGGCGGACGTCCTCTGGCTGACCCAGCTGCACGATGTCTCGCTCTCCCGAATGCTCTATGCCGTCACCCGGCTGGGGGTGCCCGACCTCCTGGGCCGCGGTGAGGACCACGAGGCAGCGGAACTTGCCGACCGGCTTGGGGTCGACGCCGACTCCCTGAACCGGATTCTGCGGGCACTGGCGGCAGCGGGAATCCTCGAGCGCACGGCCGGGACCCGGTATCGCAACACGCCCACCAGCCTGTTGCTGTGTACCAACGGCGGCCAACTGGCCGACGAGGTCCAGCTCCAGGCCGAGTACCTGGCGTTCGGCGACATCGAGGACGTGGTACGCACGGGGCGGCCAGCCATGGCGGAACAGGGCGGCTTCTACCAGACACTGGACCGCAACGAGGACTGGGCGAACACCTTCCGACGCGCCTGCCAGAGCCGTTCGGGGCGCACGTTCAGCGCCGTGCTGCGTTCCCATGACTGGGGGCGCAGCCGTCGGATCCTGGACATCGGCGGTGGCGTCGGTCATCACCTGGAGACGGTTCTAGTCGGCCACCCCGGCAAGACGGGCACACTGATAGACCGTGCGGCCGGGATCGCCCTGGCCCGTGAGCGCGAGTGGCAGCCCGGCGTACGCGACCGGGTCGAGTTCGCCGCCCTCGACTACATGGCGGATCCCATGCCGTCCGCCGACTCCGCTCTGCTGGTCAATGTCCTGCACAACCTTCCCGACCATCAGGTACGTGAACTGCTGGCCGGGCTGCGGCAACGCTCCGCATGCGACCGGCTGGTCATCGGTGAATACGTACTACCCGAGTCCGCCGACGAACCGCACCCGGGACTCTTCGCCGATGTGTGGATGCTTGTCCTGGTCGGAGGCCGTGAGCGCCGCCGGTCCGAATTCGAGAACCTGCTCTCCGAGGCCGGCTGGAAACTCGTCGTCACGCGCGAGGACCCGGTCACACGAGGAGCCTTGATGGATTGCACGAGAGCGGAATGAGCCTGTTGAAATACAACGGAGCGGGCGCCCTGAAGCACCGCGATTTCCGGCTGCTGCTGGCCGGGGACGCCGTCAGCCAGTTCGGCAGCGCGATGTTCCCCATCGCGCTCGTCGGCCTGGTGGCTGAGCCGCACGGACCCGCCATCCTCGGCCTGTTGCTGGGAGTGCAGGGGATCGTGGTCTCACTTCTCGGGCTGCCGGCCGGCGCACTGATCAACAGATACAAGAAGAAACATGTTCTGATCGTGGCCCATACGGGCGAGCTGTTGGTGGTGCTCGGCTATGCCACGAACCCGCACTCGGTGAGCACTCTCCTCGTCCTGGCGACACTGAGCGGGGTGTTCTCCTCGGCGGTTAGACCCGCGGCGGGTTCGTTGCTGCCACTGCTGTTGCCGGCCGAGCACCTCCAGCAGGCCAACGCACTCAAAGGCATAGCCAATCGCGGTGCCGGCATCGCCGGACCCGCTGTGGCGGGTCTCCTTCTCACCCTGACGAGCGCGTCGGTCGTCTTCGTCATAGACGCGATGACCTTCCTGATGGTCATCGCGGCGCTGGCAGTGATCAGGGAGAAGCGACTGCCCCGGGACGAGACGGGCCCCCGTCACTTCCTGGCCGATCTGAAGGAAGGGCTGGCGGAGGTACGCCGACGCCCTTGGGTGGTCGCGATCATCGCCATCGCCACGGTGCAGGCTCCCCTGACCATCGCGCCGGGCTTCACCCTGCTGCCGATCGTCGCCGCCGCCGACTACAGCCCTTCCACCTACGGCCTGGCCATGTCATGCATGGCGGTCGGAGAGGTCGTCGGCGGCCTGCTGGCGACCAAGTGGACGCCCCGCAGGCCAGGTCTGGTATCCCTGGTCGGCGTGATGCCCTATCCGCTCGTGCTGCTGGCCCTTGCCGCCACGGCGCCCGTCGGAATCATCTTCACCGGATACGTCTTGATCGGCATCGGCTTCATGCTCTTCGGCGTGTACTGGTACACGGCGCTGCAGCGCGACATCCCCCCGGACCGTCTCGGAGTGGTATTCAGTATCGACCAGGTAGGCAGCTTCGGGCTCCAGCCGGTCGGCTACGCCGTGTCCGGAGCACTGGCGAACATGGTCGGCGCGAAACCCGTCCTGGTGGGCGCCGGCCTGTTCGGAGTCCTCACCACATTGATCCCGCTCGCGGTCCCCGGAGTGCCACGACTGGCCGACCAACCCTCGTCCAAGGGGCAATCGAGTGAGCTTGGCGTTCAGACTTCGTAACACGGTCACTCGACTTTCGCCGTTCTGACTAGCCGTCAGGCAGGTCGCTCGCGCGGGTGATGTGTGGCCGTCGACCCGACCGGGAGGCAGGCAGCAGAGAAGCATCGGCGGTGCTTACACCGCCTCCCGAAGAAGGGGTCCGCCGATGCTTCCGGATGCGACCGTACCCGCGTCCCTGCTCGCCGTGCTGGGTTCTTTGCGCGGCTGTTTCACATATCCCGGCTTCTCCAACTTCGCCGCGCTGGTCACCGGCTTGATCGCGAACACCGGCCGGGGCACCGTCACCGGGATGCTGCTGGGCGCGAACTTGACCCGGCACTGGTCCCACGACCGTGCGCACTCCTTCTTCACCCGCGCGAGCTGGGATGCACAGACGCTCGGTGCGGCGCTGTCCCACCTGGTGGTGCGCCACCTGGTCCCGGACGGTGCCCCGCTGACGGTCGCGGTGGACGACACGCTGTTCAAGCGCCGGGGGAAGAAGGTCTTCGGCGCGTGCTGGCAGCACGACGGCTCCGCCACCGGCCGCGACGGCATCGGCCACGGCACCTGCTTCGTCGTCCTCGGCCTCATCGTGGATCTGCCGTTCCTCACCCGGCCTGTGTGCCTGCCCATCGCCGCCCGGCTGCACCGCCCGAAGCAGGGACCGACCAAGGTCGAGCTGGCCGCCTCCATGATCCGCTTCCTGGCCGCCTGCCACTACGCCCGACACATCGACGTCGTCGCCGATGCCGCCTACCACGGACGTGCACTGCGTGACCTGCCCGGCCACGTCACGCTCACCACCCGGCTGCCGGCCTCCGCCGTCCTCTACAACCTCGCCCCGCCGCCCACCGGCCGCCGCGGACGGCCCCGCCTGAAGGGCGAACGCCTGGGCACCCCCGCCGAGCTGGCCGCCACGGCGGCGTTCACCCCGCAGGCCGTCACCCGCTACGGCCGCACCGAGCAGGTGTACCTGGCCGAGACCGTATGCCTGTGGTACGGCTCGTTGTACACCCGCACTGTCCGTGTCGTCCTGCTACGGGACGACGACACCGACACCGGCTACGACCTGGCCCTGGTCACCACCGACCTGACCGCCAAGGGCACCGACCTGGTGACCCGTTATGCCGCGCGGTGGTCGATCGAGGTGACCTTCGCCGAGGCACGCGAGATGCTCGGCGTCGGTCAGGCACGCAGCCGCACCCGGACGGTGGTCGAGCGCACCGTGCCGTTCGGCCTGTACTGCTACACCCTCACCGTCATCTGGTACACGCTGCACGGCCACCACCCCCAGGACGCGGCCGAGCACCGGGCGCGGGCCCCGTGGTACACCACCAAGGCGCACCCGGCGTTCTCCGACATGGTCGCCAAGCTCCGCCGGACGATCATCGCGGCCCGATTTATGCCCATCGACGCCGGTCAGCCCACGGATACCGAAATCCGCACCGTCCAGGAAGCATGGGCCACAGCCAGCGCAGACTTGGCATGACGGTTGGTCAGAACGACGAAATTCGAGCGGTCATGGGAGGGCCTTTTTAGCCAGGCGTTTGAAGTGGTGCGCGAGCGAGAGGGTCGGCTCGACGACGTAGAGGGGCCTGCCGAGGCCCTTGGGGAAACTGCTGGTCATCCAACGGGCGATGCGTGAGCGATGCGTGAGCGGACGGTGCGGCACAAGGTGGATTCAGCGGCAGGCACCGACGAGCCCGCAAGTCGCTGATCAGGGGAAACAGGATCCAACGTGATGGCGCGGCACCAGCCGCCACGACCCCGCGAGCCCTCGTAATGCGTAGGTCTCGGGTTCGAATCCCGAAGGCGGCTCTGTGGTGAACCCCAGGTCAATCCTTTGACCTGGGGTTTCTTGTTTCCGTTGACTTGAGATTCGGGCAAATCAGGCACTTTCGGCCTGTGTGTCGCCAATGTGCCGGTCATGGGTTCGCTCTCCGGCGTGACGGCTCGTCAGAGCCGCCTCGCCGCTCCTCGGGGAGGAGAGGGGTTGCGGGCGTCTTGGATTCGGTAGGTGGGCCGGAGTGTGGCGCGGGTGACTGCGTTGGTGGCGGACGCGGTGACGGTGCAGCGCCTGCCGGGTTGGCTGGTGCTCGACGGTGAACCGCTCGTCGTGCTCTCGGTGGCCGATGACGAACGCTTCCGCTCCCGCCCGCTCGGCCGACGGCCCCGTGGAACGCTGCTGACGAGTGGGCGACTTGACCAGATAGGCGGTGGCAGACCGACGGCACACCGAAGCTCTTTGGCGTGAAGGCGACTTGGAAAGGGCGCCACACGCAACGGAGCTTCGTTGCGTGTGGTCGCTCCTTCATCCAGCCTTGTCACGCTCCCGTGCCGCACACAGGTCGCTGCGACATCGCCGTCGCCCCGTGTGCGGGTGTGGAGCCATGGGGTCAGATGCCCTGCGGAGCCGGCACTCCCTTGTGCTCGCCGAGGCCGGCGTCGCGTGCCACCACCACCGCCGTGGCCCGGTCGTGCACCTCCAGTTTGGTGAAAATCCGCGAGACGTAGTTGCGTACTGTCTTTTCGGCCAGGAAAAGTCGCCGGGCGATCTGCTGGTTGCCCAGTCCGCGCGCGAGTAATTCCAATATCTCCAGTTCCCGGCTGGTCAGATCGGAAAATTCCGTCAGGTCCGGTCCGCTCTGCATCTTGGAGAAGTACCGGCTGAGTCGGGAAGCGATGGTCGGACTGAATGTGGCGCCACCCTCGGCGACTATTCTAATGGCATGGAGCAGTTCCTCGGACGACCTGATTCGCGTGAGGTATCCATTGACGCCGACCCGTAGAGCGGCGACGATGACGTCGTCTTCATCCTGCTGTGACACCACGATTATCTTGGATCGCGACTTCTTGCGGTGATAGTGCGAGACGATCTGCTGTACGGTCTCGCAGATGGTCCTTTTCGAGGACGGCTCGCCGAGTATGACGACGTCCGGCTGTAACTCGGTGTCTTCGAGGCAGCGTATGACGTCGGAGCTTCCTACGGCCCGTCCCGTGAGGACGAATCTCTCGTCCTGCTCGATGATGGCTTCCAGTCCCGCAAAGGTAATCGGACTTTCGCTGATGACGAACAGGTTAGTTTTCATGGATAAACGCGACCCCCGTGTCTGGTTTCCATGTCGAACAAAGAGCGCAGGAGCAGCATGCCTTTGGCGACTGCAATGAATGGGAGGCGGTGCCATCATTCGTGGTCACATGAAATCAAGGGTGCTATTGCATACTCCTGGTGCCGAGTATGCGTAGATGATCGACGGGGATGCAAGGGCGCCTCTTAAATGGAAGGATGCGGTTCCGCTTAAGGGGCGATTGTCGGCCCAGAGGCACCATGTGGCCGGTGGCCCGCGCGCGGGAGCGTCGGCCGACGTGCCGGGAAGGGCTGTGGCCGGTTCAGTTCACGGTGTTCGGGCGCCCGCCGGATAAGGGTGACGTGGCGATTCAAAGTCACAGCGAACTCTCAGCAAGGGTGAATCCGTCTCGCCGTAGAGCGGTAATCACGCCATTGCGTTGGACACACCGTGAACCGACCGAATACGTTCAACGGCATGGGTGATCTCCCACGACGGCGCTTGATCATGCTCGACGTGTCGGCCGCACTCGGGTTCGCACTGCTCCCGCAGGTGACCGTGCTGCGGCCGGACCTCGCCGACGGGGTGAGCGGCAGCACCGTGTGGCTGCTCTCTCTGAGCACCGCGCTTCCGCTGGTCGTCCGACGGCTCTGGCCCGTGCCGGTCTTCGGGTTCGTCCTGGCCGCCACCTGCGTGGCGCTGGCCGTCGGCGTCGGACCGATCCCGTTTCTCGCCACCGCGTACGCCTTGTACGTGGTGGCCACGACGAGGCGACAACGGCCGGGGCTGTCCGCGGCCTTCATCACCGGCCTTTGCGCGGTGGGCGCCGTTCTGCTCACGGCGACGGGAGGACAGAGCTACCAGGGCGGGACCAGGGTCGTGCAGGTCCTGTTCGGGCTGCTCGTCCTCGGCGCCACCTGGGCGGCGGGATCGGCCGTCAGGGAACGGCGGGAGAGCACGAGGCGCGCTATCGAGCACGCTGCCGAGCAGGCGAAGGTCGAGGAGCGCCTCCGTATCGCCCGCGACATCCACGACGTCGTCACCCACAGCGTGGGCCTGATCGCGATCAAGGCAGGAGTCGCCAACCACGTTGTCGTCACCCACCCGGAGGAAGCACAAGAGGCCCTCAAGGTGATCGAGGACGTCAGCCGCAGAGCGTTGAGCGACATGCGGGCCACCATCAGAGTGCTGCGCCGGGAGCCGGACGGCGGCGCCCAGGACCTCCGGCCGGCGCTCGGGCTGTCGGACCTGCCCACCCTGGTCCGCACGGCCGAGGCGGCCGGCGTACGTGTCGACCTGCGGTCCATGTGTCCGGAGGAACCCCCGGACGGGGTCGCGCTGTCCGCGTTCCGGATCGTGCAGGAGGCGCTGACCAACGTCGTCAAGCATGCCGCGCCGACCGGTTGCCGGGTCCATCTCACGGCAGAGCAGGGCACGTTGACGATAGATGTCACGGACGACGGTCCGGGGGCGGGACACCGGCCGCCCGTGCCCGGCGGCGGAATGGGCCTCGTCGGGATGAAGGAACGGACCGCCGCGCACGGGGGCACGCTCAGCGCTGGGCCCGCCCCGGGCAGAGGTTTCCGGGTCCTGGCCACGCTGCCGTACTGACCCGGACTCATCCGCAGGTATGGGTTCGGCGCGCGAAGGCCGTCCGGCAGTCCAGCCCCGGGACCGATGCGGTCGGCGGGACGCCCGACGAGACTCACCGTGTGATTGACGTCCAGAACCTGACCAAGCGGTACGGGCAGCACACCGTCGTCGACGGTCTCACCTTCATGGTGCGGCCGGGAACCGTCACCGGCTTCCTGGGCCCCAACGGAGCCGGGAAGTCCACGACGCTGCGGATGGTGCTCGGCCTCACCCGCCCCGACACCGGATCCGCGACGGTGGAAGGCCGCGCCTATCACGAACTGACGTACCCCGCCCGGCATGTCGGTGCCCTGCTGGAGACGTCGGCCCCGCACCGCGGCATGACCGCCGCCAGCCATCTGCTGTGGCTCGCGCAGAGCAACCGGATCGCCCGGAAACGAGTCGGCGAGGTCCTGGAGACGGTCGGCCTCACGGCGGCGGCGCGGCGGCGGATCGGCACGTTCTCCCTCGGTATGGGCCAACGGCTCGGCCTGGCCGCGGCCCTGCTGGGCGATCCGCCGGTCCTGGTGCTCGACGAGCCGGTCAACGGCCTCGACGCGGAGGGCATCCGGTGGCTGCGCGAACTGCTGCGCTCCATGGCCGCTGAGGGCCGGACCGTGCTCGTCTCCAGCCATCTGATGACCGAGATGTCCATGGTCGCGGACCGACTGGTCGTCATCAACCGCGGGCAACTCCTCGCGGAGACCGGTATGTCGGAGTTCATCCAGCGCCACGGCCGGACCTACGTACGGGTGCGGACCCCGGAGCCCCTACGGCTCAACAGTGAGCTGGAGAAGAAGGGAGCCGCGTTGAGGCTCGCACCGGACGGCAGCCTGGAGGTCGACGGCATGCCGGCGGCCGAGATCAGCCGGCTGGCCGCGGCGAGCGGGCTCCCGCTCGAAGAGCTGAGCACCCACACGGCATCCCTTGAGGACACCTTCCTCAAGCTCACCGACAGCGAAGGAAGCAACACCCATGTCTGAGACGGCCGCGGCCATCCGGGCCGAGTTCACCAAGGTGCGCGGAATCCGCGGCACGTTTGTCGCACTGCTCCTGTTCGTCCCCGTCAGCGTCTTCATCGCCGCCCTCGGCGGCTGGTCCGCGAAGGGCGCGATCGAGTCCGACAGCCCCGGGCTCCGTTCCGACTTCACCCCCGAGCAGGCCGGCCTGGACGGCATCCTCTACGGCCAGCTCGCCCTGCTCGTGTTCGGCGTCCTCATCGTCTCCAGCGAGTACGCCTCGGGCATGATGCGCGTCTCGCTGCTCGCCGTGCCCCGGCGAGGCCGGCTCTACGCGGCGAAGATGACCGTCACCGCCCTCGCCGCCGCGGCTGTAGCGGCCCCCGTCATCGTCGTCAGTTACCTGGTCACACAGGTCGCCCTCGGCTCCCACGGCTCCTCGATCGACGCGAACGGCGTCCCGCGCGCCCTGGCCGGCGCGGTGGTCTACCTGATGCTGATGAGCCTGTTCGCGGCAGGTGTGGCCGCGACGGCCCGCAGCGCCGTCCTGCCCCTGGCCGTACTGCTCCCGATGGTGCTCGCCGGAACCCAGATCCTCTCCGTCATCGGAGCGACGAAGGAGGTGGCCCGGTACTTCCCCGACCAGGCGGGCATGCGGATGCTCACCGTCCACTCGCACGACGCGTACACCGGGTTCGCGGTGCTGCTCGTGTGGACGGCGGCGGCGCTGGCCGCCGGCTATCTCCGGCACCGGCGATGGGACGCGTGACGGGACGCGCATGAGGCATCTGTCCCATGCCTGTGGGACATGCCGCCTCATAGGTTCCCAGACAGGTCACGGGCCGAACTGGTCGGCCCGAGCGACCCGACCATCTGGGAGGAAACCATGTCCGCGATCTACGAGCCCCCCGCCCTCCAGGAGATCGGCGACTTCGACGAGCTCACCAAGTGCCTCGGCGTCGGTAGCTGTGACGACTTCGCCGGCTGTGGTTACGCCATCGTCTGCTTCTGGTGATCACACCGGTGCCGGTGCGCTTCGGCGCACCGGCACCGCCCGGGGAACGAGGCGACATGGAATTCACAGTTCTTCCGGACTGCCCCGCCGCTGACCGGTCGGCCGCGGAGCTGAGGGCGACACAGCGGATCGACCACGCGTCGGGACGGCCCTGGATCGTCGGCACCTGGCCCGAGGACGAGGTCACTCTGGTCGAAGCGGGCATGCGCCGGATGGTGCTCCTCGGCCGCACCCGGCTGGACCGGGCGGCAACGACGGCCGCACTCGGCCGGATGCGCTCCCTGCACGACGTGGACACGCTCGCGTCCCGGCTGCCGGGACTCTTCCATCTGGCGGTCTCGATGGACGGCAGGACCCGCGTCCAGGGGTCCGTGGCCGGCGTACGACAGATCTTCACCACCGAGGTCCACAGGGTGACGGTCGCGGCGAGCGGCATGGAACCGCTGCTGCGCCTCACCGGTGCGGGCCTCGACGAGACGGTGCTGGCCGCCCGGCTGCTGGCGCCCGGCGGAGCACCCTGGCCGCTCTCCCTGCGTACCGTCCGTCGGGGCATCGACACGCTCGCCACCGGGCACTGGCTAGAACTGGACACCGACGGCCGGTCACGGCAGAGACGCTGGTGGCGGCTGCCGGAGGCGTCCCTGTCGCTCGCGCAGGGCGCGGAAGCCGTCCGCTCGGCGCTGTCCGAGGCGATCGCCACCCGGGTACGCCCGGACCGGACGATCAGCGCCGACCTGTCCGGCGGCCTGGACTCGACCTCGCTGTGCTTCCTCGCCGACGAGGCGGGCGCCGACCTGGTCACCTATCACGTCATGCCGCTCGACCACGCCAACGAGGACACCGCCTGGGCCCGCAAGGCAGCCGCAATGCTCCCGCAGGCCCGGCACCACATGCTGTCCGCGGACCGTGCCGAGAATCTGTTCGACGTCGGATACACCGCCGACCACACGCACCTGGCCCCGGAAGGTCCCTCGACCTGGGCCTCCGGGCTCGCGCACGTCCGGGACCTGGCGAAACGGGCCACGTCGCAGGGCTCGTCCCTGCACCTGACCGGCTTCGGCGGGGACGAGCTGTTCGGCCGGATGCCTGCCTGCGCCTGGTCCCTCGCCCGCGCGAACCCGGGCAGCGGGCTGAAGCTGGTGAACCGCTACCGGCTCGCCAACCGCTGGTCACTGGGCGCGACCGTACGGGCCCTCGCGGACCGGTCGACGTTCGCGCAGAACCTCACCGCGGTCGCCGCCCGGATCAGCACTCCGCCCGCACGGCTCGACGAACCCGACTTCGGCTGGGTGTTCGCGCCCCGCATGCCCGCCTGGGCGACACCGGACGCCACGGCCGCCGTACGGGAGCTGTTCACCACGGCCGCCACCGAGACACCGGAACCGCTGGACGCCGACCGGGCCCACCACCAGGCGCTGGCTTCGATCGTCTTCGAGGGGAAGACGGTCCGGCAGGTCAACACGGTCGTCGCCGACACGGGCACTGTCTGGGACGCGCCCTTCCTCGACGACCGCGTACTGGAGGCAGCGCTGTCCACCCGGATCGACCAGCGCCTGGCGGCCGGACGGTTCAAGCCCCTGCTGACCTCCGCCGTACGGGGCATCGTGCCCGCCGACATCCTCGACCGCCGTGACAAGGGCGAGTTCAGCGCCGAGGCGTTCCGGGGCCTCGAACGCAACCGGGCCCGGCTCCTGGAGCTCTGCGAGGATTCGCAACTCGCCCGGCTCGGGCTCATCGACCCGGCGGCGTTCCGGTCCGCTGTGCTCAACCCCGGGCCGATGTCCCATCACCTCCACCCGATCGAGACCACCGTGGCGTGCGAGAGCTGGCTCCGGACGCACTCCCAGCCACACCCCCACGACACGGGAGAACGCACGTGAAGCTGAGCCTTGCCCGCGACGTCACCCTCACCTCCGTGGAGACCGGCGCAGTCCTGCTCGACGGGCGCCGGGGCCGCTACTGGCAGTTGAACCAGTCCGGCTCCGCCATCCTGCGCAGACTCCTCGAAGGAGCGACCCCCGACGCCACCGCCGCGAGCCTGTCCGAGGTCGCCCCGGTCAGCGAGGAGCAGGCGCACAAGGACGTGATGGCCCTCATCGAGTCGCTGAGCGCGGCCAACCTCCTGGAGGTGGCGCGGTGACCACCCCCGCCGTCGCGGAACAGGCCCCGCGGCTCCCGCTGCACCGGCAGCTCGCGCCCAGATGCGCGGCCGGCGCGGCCCGTCTGCTGGTCAGGCTGTCTCCGGCCCGGCTGCAACGGGTGCTGCGCGTGATCAGCAAGGGCACCCGGCCCGCCGCGTACGGCGAGGTGGCGCGCGCCCGGCGTTCGGTCGTCTCCGTCAGCACCCGCTGCGCGGGCCTCGGTTGCCTCCAGCGCTCCGTGGCCACCCTCCTGCTCGTCCGGGCCCGGGGCAGGTGGACCGACTGGTGCACCGGGTTCCGCATCCAGCCCTTCGGCGCGCATGCCTGGGTCGAGGTCGACGGACGGCCCGTGGACGAGCCGGGCGAGTTGAGCGTGTTCCGGACCGTCCTGGCGGTGCGGTGCCCCGACCGGAGGAGCCGCTCATGACGGCGATCCGAGCCGAGGGCCTCTACGCGTACTACGGCACCTCGCCGGCGGTCAACGGCCTGAACCTGGAGGTGCCCGAAGGCGTCACGTTCGGCTTCCTGGGCCCGAACGGCGCCGGCAAGACGACCACGATCAGCATGCTGACCACGCTGCTCAAACCCACGGCGGGCCGGGCGGAAGTGGCGGGCTTCGACGTGGCGACCCGGCCCGCCGAGGTCCGCCGCCGGATCGGCATCGTCTTTCAGGAGTCGACGCTCGACATGGACCTCACCGCGGCCGAGAACCTCCGTTTCCAGGCCGACCTGTGCGGGCTCGGCCGGCGCGAGGCACGGACCGCGATCGCCGCGATGCTCGACATGATGGAACTGTCCGAGCGCGGCGACATCCCCGTACAGCGGTTCTCCACCGGCCTTCGGCGCCGTCTGGAGATCGCCCGCGGTCTGCTCGGCTCGCCCCGCGTCCTCTTCCTCGACGAACCGACCACCGGCCTCGATTCGCAGACCCGCGCGGCCGTCTGGGAGCACCTGGACAGACTGCGGCGGGAGCAGGGGATCACGGTCTTCTTCACCACGCACCAGCTGGAGGAGGCCGAGCACTGCGACCGGATCGCGATCATCGACCGGGGCAAGGTGATCACCGAGGGCACGCCTGCGGAGCTGAAGTCCATCATCGGCGCCGACCTCGTCGTCCTGCGCACGGAGGACGACTCCAGCGCCGTGCAAGCGCTGTCCGACCGCTTCGGCCTGACGGCGGAACCCGGACCGGACGGACTGCGCCTGAGGGTGTCGAACGGTGCCACCCTCGTTCCGCGCCTCTGCACCGAACTGGGGCCGAGCGTCCGCTCGGTGACCGTCACCTCACCGACGCTCGACGACGTCTTCCTGCACCACACCGGGTCCGCCATCAGGGAGAACGCGCCGAACGCGCGCACACTCAGCAACATCGGGGAGGGACGACGATGAGCCGGACCGACACGGCGCCGCTCGCACCCACGGACAGGACCACCACCCCCGACAGCCCGCCCGCCGACCGGCGGAGCAACGCATTCAGGCCGTACGCGCTGCTCTGGCGCCGCGAGATGACACGGCTGCGGCACAACCCGGTACGCCTCGCGATGGGCCTGGTGACGCCGTTGCTGTTTCTCGTGGTCCTGGGCACCGGCCTCGACGCCGCGTCCTCCACCCTCGGCAAGGCCCAGCTGAACGACTACCGGGCCTATCTGTTCCCCGGCGTGCTGGTCATGTCCGTACAGGCCCCGGCGATCGCGGTGGGCATCTCCCTCGTGTGGGACCGCAGGCTCGGCGTGCTCCGCCAGATGCTCGTCTCGCCGTTCCCACGCTCCAGCATCGTGCTCGGTCTCGCGCTCGGCGGGGCCACCACGGGCGGGATCTACGGCCTCATGGTCCTGTCGGTCGGGGGCATCGCGAGCATCAGCTACACCCCGATGCTCCTGCTGGTGCTCCTGGAGATGCTGCTCGTCTCGCTGATGTTCACGGCGTTCGGGCTGCTCGCGGCGGTCACGATCAAGCAGGTCGACACCTTCCAGATCGTGGTGAACCTCAGCATGATGCCGCTGATGTTCTTCTCCGGCGCGATGTTCCCGCCGAACGGTCTGCCGGGCTGGCTCGACGCCGTGGTCAAGCTGAACCCGCTCACGTACGGCGTCGACGCGGTCCGCCGCACCCTGCCGGGCCCCGACAGCCTTACCTCGGAACAGACCCGTCTGCTGCTCGGCGACTGGAACCCGCCGGTGCTCGCGGAGCTGGGCCTGCTGGCCGCCATCACGGCCGTGGCGCTGAGCCTGGCCACCTACCGGTTCTCCCGTACGCCGTGAGGGGGAGGGGAGTTCACGCGGTGCATGCCATGAAGGCAGGGGTGCGCAGGTCTTGGGTGGGCATGGCCGCACGGCTCCTCCTGGCGGCGGTCCTGGGCTACGCGGGCCTGGTGAAGATACGGGATCTCACGGAGTCCGGCCGCACGGTCGCCCTCTACCGGATCGTCCCCGACGACTCCGCCCAACTCGTCGGTGGCGTCCTGCCGTTCATCGAGCTGGCGCTCGCCCTGCTCCTGATCGTCGGGCTGGCGACCAGGGCGGTGGCGGTCGCCACCGCGGCCCTGATGGCCATGTACATAGCCGCCATCACCTCGGTATGGGCAAGGGGGCTGTCCATCGACTGCGGCTGCTTCAGCAGTGGGGGCACGCTGACGAGCGGTGCCGAACGCGGCTACGTCATCGACATCGCACGCGACCTGGTCTTCCTCGGCGCGGCAGCCTTCCTGGTCCGGAATCCACGAACCCGGTACGCGCTGGACCGCTGGGTCCTGGACATGAAGGAGTGAGTCAAGGAGTGACGGACATGCAGCCGACCGACGCCATGGTTCGGGAGATGGTGCGGAAGCGGCACCGCCGGCGACGCACCCTGCTGGTGTCGCTCGTGGCCGCCGTCGTGGTGGTCGCCGCCGCGCTCGTCGGCGCCGGTCTCGTCCGGGCGAACAACACCGAGCCCGGCGAGGCACCGGCCCGGGTCCCCGCCGAGGCGACCGACGACAAGGCGGGGCTGGCCGCCTCGACGGGCGCGATACGGATCGACCTCTACCTCGACTACCTCTGCCCCGAATGCCGCAACACGGAGAAGGCCCTGGCCGCCGAACTGGAGACCCTGAAGGCGGCCGGAGACGTCAGCGTCGTCTACCACCCGGTCACCTTCCTCGACGGCCGCAGCAGCCCCGAGGGTTACTCGACCCGGGCGGCGTCGGCGGCGGCCTGCGCGGCGGACCAGGGCAGATTCGAGGAGTACTCCGCGGTGCTGTTCGACCAGCAGCCCCCGGAGGGCGGGCCGGGGCTCAGCGAGGCCCAGCTGATTGCTGCCGGAGAGGAAGCCGGCATCACCGACGAGGGCTTCGCGAAGTGCGTCCAGGAGGCCCGGTACACCCCCTGGGTGACGTACGTCTCCGATGCCGCCGCGTCCCGGAAGGTCGCGCTGACCCCGACGGTCATGGTCGACGGCGACCGCATCGAGGTCACCGGACCGGACGCGGCGGCCTCGCTGACCCGCGCGGTGCGGGAGGCCAGGGGATGACACGGCTGACGGTGGCGCTTTCCGGCGACTGCATGGCGACCAGGGGAGCGCTGATCACGTCCGACCCCGCGGCAGAGGAACTCCGGGAGGTGCTGCGGGCGGCGGACTTCGCCTTCACCAACCTGGAGGTCGTCCCCGCGACCGGACACGGGCACCCCGTACACAACGCGGCGAGCGGCGGCTGCCTGATCGCGGACCCCGCGGTGATCGACGAGATCGGGGCGATGGGCTTCACGGTGCTCGGCTGCGCGAACAACCATGCGCTGGACCTGGGCGTGAACGGCGTACTCGGCACCACGGACCTCCTGAACGCGAAGAGAATCCCCTTCGCGGGGATCGGCGCCGACCTCACCGCCGCACGGCGACCGGTCTACGTCGACCGTCCCGGCGGCAGCCTGGCCCTGATCTCGTGCAGTACGACGTTCCTTCCCGGGCACGAGGCGGCACCCCCCTCACCGGACCTGCCGGGCCGTCCGGGCCTGAACCCCTTGCGGCACCGAGCGACGCTGAAGGTGACACCCGCTCAACTGGACCTGCTCAGGGAGATCGACGGCGAGACAGGGCTGAGGGCCCGCCGGGCCGAGGCTCGCACGCTGCTCGGCTTCGACCCCGCGATGCCCTCACCCGACCGGCTCACCCTGTTCGGCACCCGTTTCCAGGCCGCGGACGCCCCGGGCTTCACCACCACATGCGATCCGAAGGACCTGGACGAGATCTCCCGGTGGGTGACCGAGGCCCGACGCCGAGCGGACCTGGTCATGGTCAGCGTGCACTCCCACGAGCCGGGCCCGACCCCGCGAACGCCGGGCGAGTTCCTGCGCGAATTCGCCCACCGGGTGATCGACGAGGGAGCCGACATGGTGGTCGGACACGGCCCGCACCTCCTCCGGGGCGTCGAGCTCTACCGCAACAAACCGATCTTCTACAGCCTGGGCAACATCGTCAGCCAGATCGACCTCGCGGACCGGATTCCCGCGGAGGACTACGCGAAGGTCACCACGGCCGAACATCCCACCCCGGGCCGCTACTTCGCCGAACTGAGCGCCCACGGCCGCCGCCTCTTCGGCCCGCACCGTCAGTACTGGGAGTCGCTGGTACCGGTGCTCACCTTCGACGACGGCAAGCTGATCGAGGCCCGTCTCCACCCGATAGAACTCGGCTTCGGCCACCCGGTCCACCGCAGGGGCCGCCCGCGCATGGCGGCTCCGGCCGTAGCGAAGGAGATCCTGACGGACTTCGCCGGACTGGCGGAGCTCTACGGAGCGACGGTCGCCGTCGGGGACACGGGGACGGGGGAGCTGGTGGTCAAAGAGCAGCAGGAGAACGGCAGTTGAGCGGCCAGAACTGTTAACATCGCACAGCTCGACAGCCGATGGACAGTATGCAGGGGACGAGGAAAACGGAATGGCGGAGGCGGCGGTCCGGGTCCTGATCGCTGACGACCAGGCCCTGCTGCGCGGCAGCTTCCGCCTCCTCATCGACTCGACCCCCGGAATGAAGGCGATAGCCGAGGCGGAAGACGGCGCCAGAGCGGTGGAACTCGCCCGCGCACTCAAACCGGACGTCGTCCTGATGGACCTCCGCATGCCGGTCATGGACGGTATCGCGGCCACCCGGGAGATCTGCTCCGACCAGACGCTGACGGGTGTGCGTGTCCTGGCCCTGACGATGTTCGACATGGACGAGTACGTCTACCCGGCTCTGCAGGCCGGCGCGAGCGGCTTCATGCTGAAGGACGTCTCACCGTCGGACCTGATCGCCGGCATCCGGGTCATCGCCACGGGCGAGGGCGTGCTGGCCCCCACGGTCACCCGCCGCCTGATCGCGAACTTCTCCCGGACCGACGAAACGACACGGGCGGCCCCGCGGCTGGTCGGCCTCACCAAGCGGGAGCAGGAGGTGCTCGTGCTGATCGCGAACGGCTTGTCGAACGCGGAGATCTCGGGGCAACTGGTGATCAGCCTGCCGACGGTGAAGACCCACGTGAGCAGCCTTCTGGCGAAGCTGCATGCGCGTGATCGTGCTCAGCTGGTCATCATCGCGTACGAGAGCGGGCTGGCGGAGCGGGGAATGCCGACGTGAGGGTCGGGCGGAGAAGGCTGCTGGCCGGGGCCGGACCCGACCTGGAGGGCATGGATCAGCGCGCGTTCACCAGGTGGCTTGCCAGTCGATGACGTAAGGCAGGCAGAGGAAGAACGCGAAGTCTCGCGATGTGGTGACGCTGACTCGCGCGCCGTACGCCGTTGATGGGGAGATGAGCGCCCGACCTGCCGTAACAGAGCCGATTGCGGGGGGAGTTGTCTCGCATCGGGTCGATCCTTGACATGTGGTGCTTTGCCCTGTGTGCCCTGCGATGTGCGACAGGGGCCGGATGTTGCTGTCGGCGTCCGTGAAGTCGATGCGCCAGTTGCAGAGACCGCCGCCGCTCAGCACTCCGACGAAGACGCAGTCGGTACCGGCATCACGGGAACTGGCCCGATCGCTCCGGCCTGTGCACCCGTGGGCGTGGTGAGGGCGAGTGTTCCTGCGGTGACCAGGGTCGTGGTGCGGTGACGTGTGATGGGCGCGCGTGGGCTGACCGCAGGCAGCGCTCGGCGTGGTCCGGATTTGCTCCGCGGACTCACGGCAGGGGTTCGCCCTTCGGGCTGCCCGTCGGATCGCGGGGGTTCGTGTCCGGCGGGTCTGGTCCACGTCCCCGTTGTTGATGCCGCCGTGGCGCAGGGGGTGTTGGTGGCTCAGGTGACGGTCTGGTGAGGTGGGTGTGGCGTGTGTTCGCTTGAGCGATTATCATACGGGTGATGTGTGTCACATTCGCTTTGTTAGTGCGAAGAGTTTGGGGTGCAGGGGGCAAAGTGTCCTAGGAAGGTCGGTTCCTGTTCGGGGATGTCCTCAAGTGCTTTGCTGATGAAGATACTTGGCGATGCGTGGGGACGGTCGGACCGACCGGATGCGGGGGCGGGGCGGCGTGTGCTGTTCGCTGATGCAGATTCACTCTGTGGAGCTTTGGTGACTTCGGCAGGTGAACTCTGTGTTTCTCGTGTGTCGAGAGGGGCCGATCCGGCCCTAGATTTCCCCGCGTAGACCGCGAACGTCGCACATTTCGTCCACGCGTTTGGACAAGGCTCCGGCTGGGGGTTCTGGGTTCGTGTCGGATTTCTTCGACGATGTCTGGTCATGGATAGTCATGGCGACCGCCGAGACATCGTGGCGTGAGTTGATGCCCCTGGGCATCGCCGGCGCCTTCGTCTGGGGCCTGTGGCTCTATCGGGCCGTGCTCTCGCGGTTCGCCAAGCCCGTGGTCAACAACTACCGGACCACCGTGTCCGTGGTGGTGCCCGCCTACCGGGAGGACGCCGGCATCCTGCTGGACTGCCTCGACACCTGGCTGGAGCAGGACCCCACCGAGGTCATCATCGTCCCGGACGTGGAGGACACGGAGGTCCTGCACCGGCTGTCGCAGGTGCGGGACCCGCGGGTCCGGGTGCTGGCGTTCGAGCACCGCGGCAAGCGGTCGGCGCTGGGAGTGGGGATCCGCGCCGCGACGAGCGAGCTCGTGGTGCTCGTGGACTCGGACACCCGTTGGGAGCCGGGGCTGCTGGCCGCCGTTCAGATGCCCTTCGTCGACCCCGAGGTCGGCGGTGTCGGCACCCAGCAGAACGTCTACCAGCGCAGGACCAGCGTCTGGCGGCGTATCGCCGACTGGCTGGTCAACCTCCGCTACTACGACTACGTCCCGGCCATGGGCCGCGCCGGAGCCGTGGCCTGCCTGTCCGGCCGTACGGCGGCCTACCGCCGGGTCGCGATCGAGCCCGTGCTGGAGAACCTGGAGAACGAGTTCTTCCTCGGCCGGCGCTGTGTCGCCGGTGACGACGGGCGGCTGACCTGGCTGGTGCTGGCCTCCGGTTACAAGACCGTGCACCAGTCCTCCGCGCGGGCGATATCGATGTTCCCCTCCTCGTTCCGCGCCTTCGTCAAGCAGCGCGTGCGCTGGAGCCGGAACTCCTACCGCTGCTACCTGACCGCCCTCTACAAGGGCTGGCTCTGGCGGGTCCCCCTGGTCACCAAGATCACCGTGCTGCAGATCCTGCTGACACCCGTGACCATGGGCATGGCGCTCGGCTACCTGCTGTTCAGCCGCCTGGAGCTGACCGGCCGGGGCGTGTTCCTCGTCCTGGTCTGGCTGCTCGTCGGGCGTGGCATCCGCGGCTACTCGCATCTGCGCAAGCACCCGCAGGAGCTGCTGCTGCTGCCGCTGCTCGCCCTCGTCGTCATCATGATCTCGCTGCCGATCAAGCTGTACGCGTTCCTCACGATGAACAAGCAGGGCTGGCTGACCCGTACCAGCGACCGTATCGGTGGAGAGGGACAGGACTCCGCCTCCCTGGGGAGCTCTACGCGGGTCACCGCGTCCACGTGGCCGGAGGTTCAGCAGTCATGACGCGTCACCCGCTTTCCGCCGTCCGGCGGACACTCAGGGGCGCTGTCGTGCTGCCCCTTGCCGCCGGTCTGATACTCGCTTCGTCGGCCGCCTCCCCGGCCGCCGACGGCAACGACAAACCGCGGGTCAACGCCGCCGACGCGGAGAACGAGACCGCGCTCGTGGCCGCCGAGGACCACCGCCTCGACCAGGTCCGCGCGGTGGCCGCCGTCGCCCCCCTGAAGGGCGGTGAGTGGAAGGCGCCGTACCGGCTGGACACCGGCGACGGCTACACCCTGGTCCTCACCGAGCGCAGCAACGCCTACACCGTCTCCGATCTGCTCGAACTGGCTCCGCAGACGTTCGTCCGCCAGCCCGACGGCGCCTACCTCCTGACCGAGAACATCTATCTCAACGCGGGCGCCAAGCTGAAGCTGTCCAACCCGGGCGGACTGACGCTGCGGATGGCCAGCAGCAACAAGGGCTTCGTCAGCATCGTCTCCTTCGGCGGCCGGCTCACCCTGGAGGGCACCCCGCAGGCGCCCCTGCGGATCACCAGCTGGAACGACAAGAAGAACAAGCCGGACAAGGACGTACGGGACGGCCGGGCCTACATCCGCGCCATCGGCGGCCAGTTCTCCATGAAGTACGCCAAGGTCGGCGACCTCGGCTTCTGGAGCGGGCGCACCGGCGGCCTGAGCCTCACCGGCACCGACCGCCCCGACACCGGCAACATCAAGGACTCGACGGTGTCGCCGGGGACGAAGGCGGGCAGCGGCGGCGTCGTGGCGCAGCCCTCCGGCTCGCTGGCCACGCCGGACACCCGGTTCTCCGTGCCGAGCCTCTCCTACGTCTCCGCGGAGATCGGCCACTCCACCCTCACGGGCAACGCCTTCGGGCTGTTCCTCTCCGGCGCCAACGGCGTCAGCATCAGCGACAGCACGGTCCGGCGGAGCCTCGAACACGGCGTGGTCCTGCACCGGTTCGTCACCAACGCCGTGGTCGAGCGGACCGTCTCCAAGGAGAACGGCGGCGACGGGTTCGTGCTGGCCCGGGCCACCGAGCAGGTCCGGGTCAGCGGTTCCACCGCCGAAAGCAACGGCGGCAACGGGTTCACGCTCAGCGGTCGGCCGCTCGCCAGCGGCCCCTCCGCGTCCGGCGAGTCCATCAGCAGCTACGGCTCCAACTCCGTGTCCGACAGCATCGCCACCGACAACGGCCACTACGGCATCGAGATCTTCGGCGGCAAGGACGTCGGGGTGCAGAACAACCGGGTCGAGGGCGGCGACATGGGCATCGTGGCCCGTAAGGACGCCACCAAGGTGGCCATCACCGGGAACCGGCTGACCGGCCAGTCACGGCAGGGCATCTCGGTGCGCGACGGAGTCACCGCCGCGACGATCACCGGCAACATCGTCGAAGGCACCGAGACCGGCATCTACGTCCGGGACTCGGTCGGCGAGATCCGCGGCAACACGATCCAGGACGGCACCAACCACGGGATCACCATGGTCGGCGGGGTCTCGGAGTCGGTCATCACGTACAACGTCATCTCCGGGGTCGGCCCGAGCGCCGTGGACACCACCCGGGCCCACGGGGACATCGCCGTCCGGCAGAACCAGACGTTCGCCTGGCACGACACCAGCTCGTTCTGGGTCAAGTTCCGGCACTACGCGAGCCCGATGACGCTGCTCTGGACGTTCATCCTGCTGCTCATCCTGTTCTCGGCCGTGCTGGGCCGCCGCCAGAGCCGCAAGGGGAACCGTCGCGGCGGACGGCGCCTGGGCGTACACCCCTACGAGGACAAGAAGTCGGTGACCAACAGCGCCTCCGTCGTCGAGGTGCCGCTCCGGCAGACGCCCGAGCGCAGCTGGTTCTCCAAGGACGAGGAGACCGCCGCCCTGCGCGTCCTGGCTCCCCAGTCCGTCCCAGCCGCCCGTCCGCCCCGCTGACGACGCGTTCCCGCCAACCGGAGTTGCCGTTCATGCCTTCCGAACCTCCCACGCCGAACGAACCGTCCGAGCCGAGCGAGCCGCCCACGTCGAGCGAGCCGTCCGAGCCGAGCGCGCCACTCACGTCGGGCGAGGCGCCCACGTCGAGCGAGCCGTCCGAGCCGAACGGGCCGCCCCGGCCGGGCGAGCCCGCCAGGCCGAGCGAACCGCCTCTGCCGAGCGAACCGCCCCGGCCGAGCGTGCCGCCTCAGTCGGGCGAGCCGACCAGACCGATCGCGCAGCCGGCCGGGCTGAGCGGACCGCCCGCCCCCGAGCGCGGGTCCGCCCGGCAGCCGGCCGTCTGGCTGGCGGGAGGTGCGTTCCTGCTTGCCCTTGCGGCGCTCATCGTGGCGGTCACGCGGGACGGCGGCGGCACGGAGCCCGAGGTGACGGCCGGGGCGACCACCGCCGGGCCCAGGGAGTCCGTGGTGTCACCGACCGCGGAGGAGCCCTCGACCCTGCCGACCCGCACGGCCGCTCCCGAACCGGCCCCGACCGAGCACGCCACCAGCGGCTCGGTGCCCGAGGCCGCGGTGACCTGCCCGGCCGCCTCCGTCAAGGTGAGCGACGCCACCACGCTCGAACAGGCCCTCGCCCAGGCGCGACCGGGCGACAGCATCGCCCTGGCCAACGGCGTCTACGCGGGCAACTTCACCGCCGAGGTCTCCGGCACCGCCGAGAAGCCGATCTTCCTGTGCGGCAGTGCCGGAGCGGTCGTCGACGGCGGTGACACGGACGACGGCTACGCCTTCCACCTGGACCGGGTCAGCAACTGGCGGCTGGTGGGCTTCACCGTCCGCAACGCCCAGAAGGGCGTGATGGCGGACGGCACGGTGGGCACCGTCATCCAGGGCCTCACCGTCGAACAGATCGGTGACGAGGCCATCCACCTGCGGAACTTCAGCTCGGACAACATGGTCCGGGACAACACCATCCGCGACACCGGGCTGCGCCGCGAGAAGTACGGCGAGGGCGTCTACATCGGCACGGCCAAGTCCAACTGGTGCACCGTCAGCGACTGCAAGACGGACGCCAGCGACCGCAACGTGGTGCTCGGCAACGACATCAGGGACACGACCGCCGAGTCCATCGACATCAAGGAGGGCACCAGCGACGGCAAGGTCATCGACAACACGTTCGACGGATCGAAGCTGAGCGGCTCCCACAACAACGACTCCTGGGTCGACGTGAAGGGCAACGGCTGGCTGCTCCAGGGCAACACCGGGAGCAACTCCCCGGAGGACGGTTTCCAGACCCACAAGCTCGTCAACGGCTGGGGCACCGGCAACATCTTCAAGGACAACACCGCGAACGTGGACGGGCCCGGCTTCGGCTTCCGCCTCACGTCCGACGGCAACAAAGTCACCTGCGACAACAAGGCGAAGGACGCCGGCGAGGGTCTCGCCAACGTCGACTGCGCCTCCTGACCGCCCCTGCCCCCGCCCTCTCGCTTCGACCTGTCCCGCAACATCCCTGGAGACCACCATGACCTGGTCGGACGACACCGACAGAACCGTGCCCCGCCTCACCGTCATAGGCACCGGCTACCTCGGCGCCACCCACGCCATCTGCATGGCCGTGCTGGGCTTCGACGTCCTCGGTGTGGACGTCGACCCCGTCAAGATCGACCGGCTGAACTCGGGCGAGGTGCCGTTCTTCGAGCCCGGCCTGCCCGAACTGCTCGCCAAGGCCCTCGACAGCGGCCGGCTGCGGTTCACCACGAGCTTCGCGGAGGCCGGGGAGTTCGGCGACGTCCACTTCGTCTGCGTGGGCACGCCCCAGCAGCGGGACTCGTACGCGGCGGACCTGACCTACGTCGACAGCGCGGTCGAGGAACTGTCCCGGCACCTGCGCCGGCGCACGCTCGTGGTCGGCAAGTCCACGGTCCCGGTCGGCACCGCCGCCCGGCTCACGGAGATCGTCCGGCGGACGGCCCCGGCCGGCGCGGACGTCGAACTCGCCTGGAACCCCGAGTTCCTGCGCGAGGGTTACGCCGTCGACGACACGATGCGGCCCGACCGGCTGGTCTTCGGCACCGAGTCGGCGTGGGCCGAGGAGCAGCTGCGTGCCGCCTTCGCCCCGGTGATCGCCCAGGGCACCCCGGTGGTCGTCACCGACCTTCCCACCGCCGAACTGGTCAAGGTCGCCGCCAACTCCTTCCTTGCCACCAAGATCTCGTACATCAACGCCATGGCGGAGGTCTGCGAGGCCACCGGTGCCGATGTGACGGGTCTCGCGGAGGCGCTGGCCTACGACGACCGCATCGGCGGCCGGTTCCTCAAGCCGGGCCTCGGCTTCGGCGGCGGCTGCCTGCCCAAGGACATCCGGGCCTTCAGCCACCGCGCCGAGGAGCTGGGAGTCGGTCAGGCCGTCTCGTTCCTGCGCGAGGTCGACGCCATCAACCAGCGCCGCCGGGCCCGCACGGTGGACCTGGTCCGCGAGCTGGCCGGCGGCGAGCTGGCCGGAGCCAAGGTGACCGCGCTCGGGGCGGCGTTCAAGCCCAACTCCGACGACATCCGTGACGCGCCCGCCCTGGACGTGGCCAGGACCCTGCACCAGGCCGGCGCGCAGGTCACCGTCGTCGACCCGGCGGCCGTCGAGAACGCCCGCCGCGCCTACCCGGACCTGCACTACGGCATGGACGTGCTCACCGCGGCCACCGGGGCCGACGTGGTGGTGCTGCTCACGGAGTGGGCCGAGTTCCGGGAGATCGACCCCGACGCCCTGGGCGCGGTCGTGGCCCGGCGCCGGATCGTCGACGGACGGCACGCCCTCGACCCGGCTCAGTGGCGGGCCGCGGGATGGGACTACCGGGCGCTGGGCCGGCCCTGACCGTCGGGTCCGGAAGCGGAGCCGGGCCGCGGGGGATGCGCATGGGGGACGCGCGTCGCGGTGGTTCCGATCCGGGCGCGCGTGCCGCTCGTGGTGCGCTTCGGGGACGTGCGTCGCGATGGGTCCGTTCAAGGGGCGCCTGTCGCCAGGTGGTGCGATCCGGGACATGCGTTGCCGGGACGCGCGATCCCGGCGGCGCTGTCGCGAGGAGTTGTACTCAAGGGGACGCGTGTCGCGCGGAGTTGTGCTGAAGCCGGCGCGCGTCGTCCGGAGGTGTGCTGAGGGGGCGCGCTTCCTGGTCGGGCGCGCCCCGGGGCGGGCTTCGTGGGACGCGCGC